>JAIRZP010000083.1 GCA_031267175.1 Coriobacteriales bacterium
ATCCATACCTTTCTTGTAGGGATTAAGGTAGTAGGCAGTATACCGCGTGCGCCCTCCAATTCCCAGCGTTTTGGTAGGAATTAGCGATGAGGTGACAAATTGTAATAATTTAGATGAGGATAACTTACGAGATTCTTCCTCTCTCCCTCTACTCAAACCCCATATTCTCGATGAAGCTCTCGGAAAACCAACCTCCCCCTTTGTCATTGCGAGGAGCGCCCTTCGGCTGCGCTCAGGGCAGGCTCCGCGCGACGCGGCAATCCAGTTTTTCAATCCAGTGAGGGGCCAGAACTCTTACTCAAACCCCATATTCTCGATGAAGCTCTCGGAGAAGCGCGCATCGGTGCTGAGCTCGGTATACTGTGTTGCCTGTGCGAGCGCAATCATTCGCTGACGCAGGGTGGGATTGAGCAGTACCTTACGCGCCCCATCAAGCGAGCTGTTGCCGATGAATACCGCCTTGTGCAACAGGGCAGAGGGAATCAGGCCCACAACAGCCGCATGGTCCTTGTCGATGTGCTGCCCAAAGCCCCCGGCGATGGCCAGACTCGCAAGCTGCGCACGTGACAGGTCGGCCGTGTCCAATACTATCTCGATGCCGGCCGCGATAGCTGCCTTGGCCAGCTGCAGGTTTCGGATATCCTTCTGCGTTACCACAATGTCTGAGGTGGAAAGGAGCTTGAAGGCGGGCTCATCCTCAAAGATGCGTAACCTGCTGGCCAGAGGCGAGCTGCTCTCGTCTGCCGTGAGGAGCCGGCCACTCTCATCCACGAGGTCGTGCAGGAGCAGGATGGCAAGCAGGTCAATGAGGCCGCTCCCGCAGATGCCCAGGGCACGGCTACCGCCGATGGTTTCCACAAAAAGCTCATCGGAAACCTCGTCGTAGCGCACCCTCCTGATGGCTCCGGGCAGGGCGGGCATGCCAAAGCGCACGTTCATGCCCTCAAAGACCGGTCCGGCAGCGGTGGCGGCAGCCACACTCAGTTCTCCCGTTTGCAGGGCAATCTCACCATTGGTACCCAGATCTATGAGAAGCGTGGGCAGCGCCTGTCTGCTGAGCATACCGGCAGACACATCGCCGCCGACATAGCCGGAGATGCAGGGGGCAAACCAGACCGGCGGCAGGCCGTTCCAGAGGGGGATAGTCCTGCCAAAGAGCTCCAGGGGCTTGTAGGGATACACCCCGATGCTCTCCGGGGAGAGGCCGGCGGCCAGGTGCTGCATTATGGTATTACCGGCGAGGGTTATACGCCTGAGGCTGGTAGAGGCAACCGAGGCCGTCGTGCAGAGCTGCGTAATCATCGTGCCCAGTGCATTGACGATAAGCCGGTTGAGTTCCTCAAGCTGTCCGGCCTGGACGGCCTCGATACGGCTGATGACATCAGAGCCAAAGACCGACTGCGGATTCATATGCCCTGCACGGGCAATGGTGTCTCCGGTCTGCAGATCAACCAGCTCGGCGGCAAGCGTCGTCGTGCCCAGGTCAATGGCCACGCCAAACTCATGGCCGTCTACCGCATGGTGCAGCAGTTCCAGGTCAAAGCCTGCGGTGGCATCGGTCACGGTAAGCTGCGCAACCCCGGCGGCGCCGGTCTTGCAGGCAAGCACCGTCTCGCAACCGTCGTCGCCTTGAGCCAGGACCTCGCATTTGCCACAGTTGCCCTTTCCACCGCATGGTGCAGAAAACGGCAGCCCGGCAGCCCGAATGACCTCAAGCAGGGTTACCCCTTCGGCAACCTCTGCTTCTACTGATTGTTCCCCGTACTGGATTCTCACAGGAGTTTAATCAACAGCCTCAAACATGCTCTTGTCCACGCCACAATGCGGGCAGGTCCAGTCTTCGGGAAGAGCTTCCCATGCTGTGCCCTGCTCGATACCGTGGTCCGGATCGCCCAGTGCCGGGTCGTATACATAGCCGCAGATAGTGCATTGATACTTCATCGTAACCTCCTTGCTGTCTGTTGCTGTTGCGTTCATTATAATCCAACATTTCGCAATGCAAGCTGCGGTACAATAATCGTTTGTGCTAACGCGCAAGTTTCTTCTGTAGAGAGCCAAGAAAGTGAGAATGTAGTGCAGGACTTCATCGTCATACGCGGTGCCCGCGAGCACAACCTCAAGAATCTGAATATTTCCATTCCGCGTGACAAACTCGTGGTTATCACCGGGCTTTCGGGCTCGGGCAAGAGTTCTCTGGCCTTTGACACCATCTATGCCGAGGGCCAGCGCCGCTATGTTGAGAGCCTCAGCGCCTATGCCCGCCAATTCCTCGGCCAGATGGACAAGCCGGACCTGGATTCCATCGAGGGACTTTCGCCGGCGGTTTCCATCGACCAGAAAACGACCTCCAAGAACCCCCGCTCAACGGTAGGCACGGTCACCGAGATATACGACTACCTCCGGCTGCTGTTTGCGCGCATCGGCGTTCCGCATTGCCCCGAGTGCGGGCGCGAGATCTATCGCCAGACCACCGACGAGGTCGTTGACCGTATCATGGGCCTTGCCGAGGGCGAGGAACGACGCGCCCTGGTACTGGCACCGGTGGTGCGCGACCGCAAGGGTGAGTATGGCAAGCTCTTTACCTCGCTGGCCAAGGAGGGCTTTGTGCGGGTGAGGGTAGACGGCGAGGTACGGCAGCTGGTCGAGGAGATCGTCCTCGACAAGAACTTTCGTCACAACATCGAGGTAGCCGTGGACCGGCTGGTGCTTAAGGAAGAGGGGAGAAGCCGTCTGGCCGAGGCCGTGGAGACCGCCACGCGCATGGCCGAAGGCAACGTGATAATCCAGCTGCTCGACCCGGACGTGGAGGAATCCTTCTCACTCGCGTTGGCCTGCCCTGTTCACGGGCATTCCCTCGGCGAGCTGGAGCCGCGCGATTTTTCGTTCAACGCCCCCTACGGTGCCTGCCCGGACTGTCTGGGGCTGGGCTTCAAGAACGAGGTGGATCCCTCGCTCATCATCCCCGACCCTTCGCTCTCTCTGGCCGACGGTGCCTTTACGGTCTTTGGCGCCAATTCCAACTATATCCCGCAGGTGCTGTCCGCCGTGGCCAGGCATCTGAAGGTCAGTATCGATACCCCCTGGGAGGACTTTCCGCTCAGGATACGTCGCGCCTTTATGGAGGGCATTCCGGAGAAGATCCGCGTTGACTATGTCACGCGCGATGGCCGCGACACCCATTGGACCTACAAGTGGGACGGATTCATCGAGCTCGTCATGGAGCGCTATCGCGACACCCAGAGCGAGCAGCAGAAGGCCAAGCTGGAACAGTACCTGGCCATCACGCCGTGCAAGAGCTGCCACGGTGCCCGCCTCAAACCGGAGATACTCGCGATTACGGTTGGCGGGCTCAACATCTTTCAGACCACGCAATACTCGGCCATCCAGTGTCTGGACTTCTTTGAGGGCCTCACCCTGAGCGAACGCGAGCAGCAGATAGGCGGCCGCGTGGTCAAGGAGATAGTCGAACGCCTGCGCTTTCTCGTGGATGTGGGGTTGGACTACCTCACCCTGGAGCGCGCCACGGCCACGCTCTCCGGCGGCGAGGCCCAGCGCATCCGCCTGGCCACGCAGATAGGCGCGGGACTCATGGGGGTACTCTACATCCTTGACGAGCCTTCCATCGGCCTGCATCAACGCGACAACCAGCGGCTCATCGCCACGCTCGAACGCCTGCGCGATCTGGGCAACACGGTCATTGTCGTTGAGCATGACGAGGAGACCATTCTCGCGGCCGACTACGTGCTGGACCTGGGTCCACGCGCTGGTGAGAACGGCGGGCAGGTCGTGGCGCAGGGCACGCCGGCCCAGGTAGCCCGGGCCAAGGGCTCGCTGACGGCGGACTACCTCTCGGGCCGCAGGACGATTCCCGTGCCAGCCGAGCGCCGCCATCCAGGCAGAGGCGTGCTCTCCATCGAGGGTGCCACGGCCAATAACCTCAAGGATGTGTCCGCGCAGATAGAGCTTGGCACCTTTACGGTGGTCACCGGCGTGAGCGGCTCCGGCAAGTCCTCGCTTATTACCGACACCCTGGCCCCTGCCCTCACCAATCGCATCCATCATTCGCATAAGCGGGTGGGCTACTTCGACAAATTAAAGGGAGCGGAACAGCTCAATAAGGTTATCGACATCGATCAGAGCCCCATAGGCCGCACGCCGCGCTCCAATCCCGCCACCTATGTGGGGCTGTGGGACGACATCCGCCAGCTCTTCTCCTCGGTGCCCGAGAGCCGCGCGCGTGGTTACAGTCCCGGGCGCTTCTCCTTCAACGTCTCCGGCGGGCGCTGCGAGGCATGCAAGGGCGACGGCCAGATAAAGATAGAGATGCACTTTCTGCCCGACGTGTACGTGCCCTGCGAAGTGTGCGGCGGTGCCCGTTACAACCGCGAGACCCTCCAGATAAGCTACAAGGGGAGGAACGTGTCCGAGATACTGCATATGAGCGTGGACGAGGCCCTGCAGTTCTTTGAGAATATCCCCCAGGTGGCCCGCAAGCTGCAGACGCTCCACGACGTGGGACTCGGCTATATCAAGCTGGGACAACCGGCCACGACGCTCTCGGGCGGTGAGGCACAGCGGGTCAAACTCTCGAGCGAGTTACAGCGCAAGCAGACGGGCAACACCTTCTACATACTCGATGAGCCCACGACCGGCCTGCACTTTGATGACGTGCGGCAGCTGCTGGAGGTCCTGCAGCGCCTCGTCGAGCGTGGCAACACCGTGTTGGTTATCGAGCACAACCTCGACGTTATCAAGAGCGCCGACCGGGTCATCGACCTCGGCCCCGAGGGAGGAGACCGAGGCGGCGAGATAATAGCCTCAGGCACCCCCGAGGAGGTAGCCAAAGTCAAGAAGAGCTACACCGGCCAGTATCTGGCAAGGGTGCTGTAACGGATCCGCAGCACACGGGGTGAGATGACAGTGCCAGTCTGAGTTCGGACCTCCACTGATCGGCCCGAGTGTTGGGAGGTCCGAAGATTCCTTGACTGTGCGGCTCAAGGCACGGGTTCATGGTCTTGTGCTGCCCGGCCTCTCGCGAGCCCGATGCTGAGGACGATGTAGGCGGCTCCCATGACGAGGAGGCCTGCTCCATCAAAACCGATGAAACGCAGAAGGCTGGATGCGAGTTGTTCGTGCCCTGCGCCTATCTGCGTGTACAGGATGGTCTCACAGACGAGGCCTAGAGCCTGTTGCACGAGCACAACGGCAAACATCGCGCGATAGCGCACGGGGTTGATGATGACGAGGGGATAGGTGGCGTTCCACATGAGAAATGCCACGGCGAGCCCCTGGATTGCGATGCTTCCGGGGACCCCCGTGAGCTCAAAGCTCAATGCGTAGTAGCCTGGTGAGACAAGAAAGGCCAAAGCGCACCACATATTGCCCAGAAAGATGAAAAGCACCGCCGCGCGGGCAATCCACGGGGTAACCCGGAGCCTTTTGTGTGCCTCAGCCGTCATGTTGTGCCAAGCTCTCCTCTCGCATCCTCGCAGGGGGGAATAGTATAGCAGGAAACTTTTCAAACTAACCGCAACACCTGGGGGTGCCAAGGCATCTATCAGGGAAAACGCAACGAGATTAAAGTTGGATACCCAGATATTCTTTTGAAGTAAGCACAGTTATTCCTG
>JAIRZP010000111.1 GCA_031267175.1 Coriobacteriales bacterium
ACCTTGCCTTACGCTCTCACTTTCGCTTTTGTTTGACGTCCCGCGCCGCGCCGCACGCTTCTGCCGCTTCTGTCGGAGCCCTTGCTTATATCTGCGCAAAATAGCGCGTTTGCTCAAAGCTCAGCCGATCCTCACCAACGGAGTTTTTCAGCCCATCTCTGAGCGAGCGTCTGAGCTCCCTGAGTTTCTCAGCAGAGAAGTGCTCAAGATTGGTCTCGGGCAGGCTGACATAGTGTTCCCACTCCTGCTGTTTTACCGTGAAGATGCGTTCGAGCGCACTGGGAGGCAGGTTGTTGCTGACAAAACCGCTGCTGCGTGCCACGGCAAGCGCCTCGCCAAGGTTCGTGGGGAGCGTCAGACTCCCGGCTTGTGCTGCAGCGACCGTCTCGGCAAGCGAGGCGTTGCGCTCCATGCCCTCAAGCCCCGCCGCAAGCAGGAGGCTCAGCACATAATAGGGATTGCTGAGCGCGTCAAACCCTCCCAGTTCCACACGCCGCGCCTCGCTGTCTTTATAGGGGATGCGTATCAGCTGAGAGGGACGCCCTCCCGCCCAGCTCAGGTAGTCAAGGGCGGTGAGGAGGGGAGGGGAGCCGGGAGAGCGGGAAGCACCCGTCAGACGAGCAGAGTCGTCGGATTCTGCCGGGCTGGTGTAGGCATTGGTGGAGGGCTGCACAAAGAGCATCAGCTCCGGTATACGCGCCGCGATGCCTGCCATGAAGCTTGCGCATGCCTCCGCAGACACCTCGTCCGCAGTACCGGGCATGCTTTCAAGCGTGAGGTTGATAAAGAGGCGGCTGTCGGGGGCATCGGGGAGGGGACGCGGCATAAAGCTGGCAAACAGGCCGTGCTGTGCCGCGATGGTGCGCACGACGGTCTTGTAGGTGATAATGTCGTCTGCGCAGGTGAGGATGTCTGTGGCCCGGCACCAGACGTTGTTCTGGCCAGGGCCTCGCTCATGGTAGCTGCCCATGGGGGCCATGCCCAGCTCCTCCAGGGTGAGGCAGATGTCCCGCCGGACATTCTCGCACCTGTCCAACGGAGCAATGTCGAGGTAGCCAGCCTGGTCGTGTGGTGTGTGCGTGGGCAGGCCCTCGTCGTCCAGCTCAAAAAGGTAGAAGCCGCACTCACAGCCTGCCTTTACCAGCAGGCCCCGCTCCATCGCCTTCTGCCGTACAGCCCTGAGCAGCCCCCGGCCATCGGTGGCAAGGGGCAGGTTCTGCTCGTCCATCACATCACAGTACATGCGAGCCGCCCTCCCACTCTGCGGACGCCAGGGGAGCACCGCCAGTGTCGCGGGGTCGGGGCGCAGGATCAGGCCTGCCCACTCATCCTGCGCAGTCAGGGGCGCTGTCGCGTGCCCATCCCCATCAAGAACGGCGGCATCAAAGGTCGCGCCGGTCTCAAACACCTGCGGCAGATAGTCGGCCATCACCGCGACGTTCTTAGGCGTGCCCTGCAGGTCGCAGAACAGCAGACGCACGAACTTAACGTCATTGGCCTGCACAAACTCCAGCACTTCCTCTTTTGTGTAACTCATAGCAGCTCCTTTCAAGCTGGCTGCGTTCCACGGTTGTATACACTCATGATAGAGCATGTGAGCTTGTTTTGCAGCAGCAAGCCAACGGTACGTCCTCTTACCAAAAAATTAGTAACAATCTGACAAACACGTTAAGTATATTACGAATTTACAGTTATACTATTATCTGTGTCAGTAAGTCCGGACGCGGGCGGCGCTTCAATCGATACTTTGAGAGAGGTGCAGCCTATGAGTGAAATCCTGCAGGTCCTAGCAACAATTGCCACCGTTGGCTTGTTTGTTTTGGAACTATATCGGGAATATAAGCGGAAGGAGGACTCGGGAGAAGATTAAGGGCCAGCGGTAACTGGCCCTTGAATAATCCCGCGCCGCCCGTACCAGTTTAAGTTTACCGGGCTTTGCTGGCACTTCGTAGTATAACACCTTTGCAAGTCGTTCTGTTCGTCATTTTTGAAACAGGCAAGTTGCCCGTCCCCCCTGCTGCAAATGGGTGGAGCAGGGATCGCGGGCGGATTGCCATCCGCCCCTACGTGCTCGTCTCTGCTGTCGCACCCTCAAATTCTGCCTTGACAGCAGCCACCGAGTTGCGCTACCCTAGACAGACTGATTGAGCAAAGGCGCTCGCGGGTTTTCCTGCGGGCGTCTTTTCTATGAAAGGAGCAGGTGCATGATGGACGTTCCCCGTATCTATGGCTCTATGGTCTTTAACAACATGACCATGGAACAGCGTCTCCCCGACGTGACCTACAAGGAGTTGAAGCGGTGTATTGAGTACAATATGAGCCTCAGCCGCGAGGTGGCAAACAGTATCGCCACCTGTATGAAGGACTGGGCGGTCGAGAAGGGCGCCACCCACTTTACCCACTGGTTCCAGCCCATGACAGGCATCACCGCAGAGAAGCACGACAGTTTCATTACGCCTTTGGGCAACGGTACCACACTCATGGAGTTCTCGGGCAAAGAGCTTATCAAGGGAGAGCCCGATGCCTCGTCGTTTCCGTCGGGCGGCCTGCGCGCCACCTTTGAGGCACGCGGCTACACCGCCTGGGATCCCACCTCCTACGCCTTTATCAAAGAGAATGTCCTCTATATCCCCAGCGTGTTCTACAGCTACAGTGGCGAGGTGCTGGATACCAAGACCCCACTCATGCGCAGCATGGAAGTCATGAGCAACGCGTGCCTCAGGATACTCAGCCTGTTTGGCACCACGGCGGCCAACAAGGTTATCACCACGGTGGGGCCGGAACAGGAATACTTCCTGATAGACCGCGAGATGTGGAAGAAACGCAAGGACCTCCGCTACACCGGGCGCACGCTGTTTGGGGCCAAGCCACCCAAGGGCCAGGAGATGGAGACACACTACTTTGGCTCTATCCGCGAGCGGGTCAAGGAGTATATGGCCGACCTGGACGCGGAGCTCTGGAAGCTCGGCATCCCCGTCAAGACCGAGCATAACGAGGTGGCACCGGGCCAACACGAGCTGGCCCCGCTCTATGACAACACCAACATCGCCACCGAGCAGAACCAACTCACCATGGAGCTCATGCAAAAGACCGCCGAGCGCCACGGTCTCATGTGCCTGCTGCACGAGAAGCCCTTTGAAGGGGTCAACGGCAGCGGCAAGCATAACAACTGGTCCATCGCCACCGATACCGGCCATAACCTGCTGGATCCCGGTAAGTCGCCGGCGGAGAACGCGCAGTTCCTGCTCTTCCTCTGTGCCGTCATCAAGGCAGTGGACGACCACCAGGATCTTCTGCGCAGGAGTGTGGCCAGCGCGGGCAATGACCATCGGCTCGGTGCCAACGAGGCACCTCCCGCCATCATCTCCATCTTTCTCGGCGACGAGCTCACGGCCATACTCAAGGCCATTGAGGAAGGGGAGGAGTACATCGGCGCCGGCGAGAGCAGTATTGAGCTGGGTGTCAAGGTGCTTGCAAGCTTTAACCGCGACACCACCGATCGCAACCGTACCTCACCCTTTGCCTTTACGGGCAATAAGTTCGAGTTCCGCATGCTCGGAAGTGCACAGTCCATCGCCGGGCCCAACATCGTCCTCAATACCATCGTGGCCGATGTGCTGGAGCAGTTTGCCGACGAGTTGGAAGGTGCGAGGCAGCAGAGCGGGGAGGACTTTGACGAGGCTCTGCGTGCCCTGGTCATCCGCGTTATCAAGGACCACAAGCGCATCCTCTTTAACGGCAACAATTACGACGAGGCCTGGGTAGAGGAGGCAGAGAAGCGCGGACTCCTCAACCTGGCCACGGCCGCCGACGCGCTCCCGTACTTTGTTAAGGAGAAGAACATCAAGCTCTTTACCAGGCACGGGATATTCACCGAGCTGGAGATGCGCAGCCGTTCGGATATCCGGCTGGAGGCCTACGCCAAGACCATCAACATAGAAGCGGAGACGATGCTGGAGATGATACGCAAGGACATCGTGCCGGCCGCTTACACCTACCTCAAGCGTCTCAGCGAGACGGGGCTTTCGCTCAGGGCCTTTGATTCCAGCCTGTCCTGCGACGGGTTGAAGGACATCGTGTCGCAGCTCTGTAGCCAGGTCGAAGCGCTTGAGACCCGTGCCAGCACGCTCAACGACGAACTGCAGGAGGCCCTCAAAGTAAGCGACCCCACGGCTGCCGCCCTGGTGTTCAAGGACAGGGTGCTACCGGCCATGGAGGCAGCCCGCGAGATGGCGGATGCGTTGGAATACGGCATTGGCGAGAAGTATTGGCCCTATCCCACCTACGGAGACCTGCTCTTTGGGGTGTGACCCTCTCTCTAACAGCTCGCTAGAACTGCGACGGATGCTTCTCAAAGAAATCGAAGCGCGGCGGCAACTCCTGTAGGGGGTGGCCGCCGTTTGCGAGGTCGGCAGGGGAGAAGAAAGCCTCATTGCCCTCCGGCATGTGTTCCCAGGAGAAGTAGTCTTCCACGCTCACATCAAAGCTCATCTGCTTGAAGATGCGCTCTGTGCCACCGGGAACGACGGGGTGCATGAGCACGAGCGCTATGCGTAGAAGGTAGAAGGCAGAAGCAAGCACTTCCCTCCTGGCCTCGAGGTTGTCTCCGGCCTCTCTGATGGCATCCGACCAGTACCTGTTGGCGCGGCGGATGAACTCCGAGGCCAGGTCAAAGGCCGTGTGCAACTCGGTGGCATACAGGGCGCGTTCAAAGTCCAGCATGGTCTGCGTGGCGTCGGCAACAAGTGGCGCGGGCACGCTTGAAAGGGGCAGTCTGCCGCCAAAGCTCTTCTGAGCCTCGTAAAAGCAGGAGCGCGCAAGGCGGTTGAAGATATTGGTAAGGAGCGCGCTCTCCTTAAGGACCGGGTCGGGTGCTGTAGGCTCAGCATGGGGGTCCAGCGGCCTGGGCTTGAAGCTCACGGCCCGCTTATTCAGGCCAAGGGCGATAAAGTGGGCGCGCAGCTGGTCTACCGTGTAGTATTCCAACAGATCGATGGCCATGGGCGGCGGTACCTCTCCCGAGGAGGACGCCTTCCTGTCCATAAAAAGCAGGTGAAAGTTTGCCACGAGCTTA
>JAIRZP010000130.1 GCA_031267175.1 Coriobacteriales bacterium
GGGAGCATGGGGCCTCCCTCGCGTCCGGTACCTCCCATGATGAGGATGGACTCAGCACCGTAGTTCTCTTTATAGTAGGCGACCTTCTCGGCAATGAGATCGTAGGCCTCATCCCAGCTGATACGCTCCCACTTGTCCTTGCCTCTGTCTTCGCGAGCGCGCTTCATGGGATAACGGATACGGTCGGGGTGATACACGTAGTCTTTCATGGTGAGACAACGCACACATAGCCTGCCATTGGTGATGGGGTGGTTCTCATCCCCTTCGATCTTGACCAGCTCACCCTCGTTGTTGGTGTAGACCTTGATGCCACACCCTACGGGGTGACAGCCCGGGGGAGACCAGGCGCAACCACGGGTCACGGTCAGGCCATCCTCCTCATACTGCCAGGGTTTACCCAGGTCTTTGGTTCCCTGTCCTTCAAAGATCTTCATAGCGCAATTCCTCCTTTTACCTCTGTATACCTCTGTACACCTCTGGAAAGACGGACTTTGTCTGACAGGCAGGCCTCCTTTCTGTGAGGGCGAAAAGGGGGATGACTCGCTCTCTTCTTACGCCCGTGATCACTCTGTTGTGCGTGAATTGCCCGGACACGACGAGAGCAGCACGGTATGCCGTTGCCGTCCTGCAAGTATTGACAGGGTATGCCGAGCAGGGGCTCACGCCAATCAGGTGAAATCGTTGATTTATCGAGCATCGAAGATTTTGCCGATCCTAAGCACAAATGCCTTAGGGCTTTTCTATCATCCCGCATGCAGTATGCCGAACCGCCTGCACAAAAAGCCCCTAATATCATTCACTTGACCCGATTGTTAAGAGCCCTGCCGCATTGGATAATGAGGCCAGTATTGTGCGCGTTGTCTCTGTTTTCTCAGCGCAAGGCAGCTCTGGAGAAGACAGGCGCGTAGAACAAGGGTCAAGGCGTGTATCAAGGGTTGTTGGAGACATGGCAGGCCGTATCAGTCTCATGGCAAGGAGGATCTGATGAGTGACGACAAAAAGGCAGAGGCAAAACAGGTAGAGGGAGAGCCCAAAGAGGACGATAAGGACGTCGAGGCCCCGGTGAGTGCTATCTGCGAGGGCGCGTCGGCCAACGCGGCTGCACAGGTCGATGACGAGAGTGAGATAAAGCCGGTCGAGGGCTTCTTTTTGACCTCACAGCGCTGGCACTAGGCCGCGCGCATGGCTGTCATCAGCTTTCTCTACAGGGGCAGCTTGCCCGATGGCACGGTTTTTGACGATTCTGAAGGCGAGCCGCATGAGATCGTCACCGGTCGCTCGCAGGTTATGCCCGTTTTGGAGCAGAACCTTCTCCAGATGGAGCCAGGCGAGGAGCGCACGGTAGAGCTCGCGGCTGAGGATGCCTACGGTGCCTATAATGAGAAAAACGTGGAGCGGGTTCCGGTCTATATGATTCCCCATGGGGAGGATCTCAAGGAAGGCGCGATGATACACTGGACGTCGCCGCGCAACAGCAAACCCCTCGTGGTACAGATCCGTTCGATCGTTGACCAGGTGGCCGAGCTGGATTTTAATCATCCCCTGGCGGGAAAGGATCTCAGCTACTGGGTCAAGCTCGTCCACCGCGCTCCATAAGATCCATCAGCTCACTGCGGGAGTGCACGCCGAGCTTCTTGTAGAGGTTGTAGACGTGGGTTCTGGCCGTAGCCTGCGAGATGACGAACTTATTCATGATGTACTTGACATCGCGCCCCTTGAGCAGGAGTCGCATTACTTCCTGCTGCCGCGGGCTGAGTTTATGCTCGGCCGCCACTTCGTCCAGGCGCTCCCTCCACTTGGCACCTCCGCCCGGAAACAGATCGCTTGAACGCGCGGGTTGGGCGGAGAGCTGCCACTCATCTCCCTCGGTCAGCATCTTGAAATAGGGGTAGGTCTGTTCTTCGATAAACACCTGCAAACCCATGAAGACAGCCGTAAAGACAAGGCACACCACCACCGCGCTGGCTCTGGTACCGGCAATGAGGCAGAACCAGAAGGCGGCAAAGGCAAGGAGCGCTCCCAGCATGAACAGGGAACCCTCGTTGCCGATGATCCAGTAGGGCGATATACGTTTGAGGTGGGCAGTCTCGGCGATGGCGTCGATGAGGATGATGCAGTTGACGGTCACCGATACCAGGAGCACGCAGACGCAGACCGCCTGCAGGGGCGCATCAACAAAGGGGTAGGGGAGCAGCGTGCAGGTCGTGAACACGGCCAGCGTACGCCGGGCACAATTCTCATAGGCCTGTTTGAACCGCGCCCTGAAGTAGACCGTCGCAAGGCTCGTCAGGGTGATGGTGCCTCCCATGAGAGCGGTCGTCAGCAGGGGTTCAAACGGCAGCTGGCTACCCATAAGCGCCGCCGCACTTGTACACAGGCCAATGGCGATGATGGTGAAGTAGTTGCCCCTGCCCGCACTGCCGCGCTGCCGCGAGACCGCGATGCTCGTGCCCTGCCGCCGCGCGCTCTCCCTGTCGGTCAGGGCTATGAGGCCGGAGAGCAGCGCGACCGCTGCCATGATAAGCCAACCGGCCAGCGTGCTCACGTTGAGTGCGAGGACTATGATGATGCCTGCCGCGGCAAAGGAGAGCGCGGTGGTGAGGAGCAGCTCCGTACGCTCATAGAGTACGAGGGATCTGCCCCAGAAGAGCAGGGAGGCAGAGACGAAGAGTGCGGCACCAAGGGCACCCACACACGCCAAGATGTCGGTGAGAAGCAGAAGCGAGGCGCACCCGCCCGCAAAGATGCACAGCTTGAGCCAGAAGAGGCCAGCGCGAGCGATGAGGCGATCATTGCCCCGCGCGGCGGATAGCAGGAGGAGTATCGTCAGGCTCAGGATGATAAGCAGGGAGGGAAGGTTGAGGGAACCCACGCGTATCTCCAGAGGGAGCGAGAGCGATACAATAAGTGTTGTCGCTACCAAGGCACAGCCAAAGCCGGTGTTCTGCCAGGTCTTCTTCTGCCTGCTCTGTGGCAGCGGGCTCGCAGCGGCCCGCGTGGCAGACGGAGTGCCGGGCGGGGAGACCGGCGGCGCAGTAACAGGCCCGCTCACGAGTGCGCCTCCTGCTCTTCTACCGGCTCCATCAAATCAATGAGCTCCTGTTTGGAGTGCAGGTTCATCTTACGATAGAGATTGGAGAGATGGGTCTTGGCCGTAGGGCGCGAGATCTGCAGACGCACGGTAATATAATGCAGGTCGCGACCCATGATGAGGAGTTCCATTATCTCCTTCTGCCTCGTGGTGAGCCGGTATTCCTCCGCAATCTCATCCACGCGATGGCGCCAGAGGGCGGAGTAGTGCACGGTCACCTCGGTCACCTCGGTTATCTCGGCAAGTCCTGCTACCAGGGGCAGTTCCGCTGCACCGGCAGAAAGATCCCGTGCAGTCAGGGTCTCAGCGGCTGCCTCCGCCACTGCCTCCGTCTCTGCTTCTGCTGCGGCCCCCGCGCCTGCCACAGACGACCGGAAGAGCGGGTAGGCCTGGTTGTTGCTGTATATCTGCAGGACAGAGGCCACTCCCACAAGGACGAACAGCGTGATCTCAAGTCCGTTGCCCAGCAGTGTCAGGAAGGCAGCGGAGCACAGCAGCACCGCCAGTACTCCGGCAAAGAAGATACTGCCCTCCAGCCCGATTATCCAAAACGGCGAGATCTGGTTAAAACGCGAGGTCTCCAGGATGGAGTCCACAATCAGGACGAGATTGATCGCTCCCGCGATAAAGAGAAAGCAGACACAGATGAGTTGCCCGGTGCTTCCCACAAAGGGAAAGGGCAGGAGGCCCAGGGTCATAATGAGTGCCAGAAGTCGCTTGGCTATATTGCCCAGACGGGTGTGCAGGTCGCGGTAGAACAGGGCGAGGATCAATCCCGATATAAGCAGGCAGATTCCCATGGCCGGGGCAAGCTCCTGTGCAGTCAATCCCAGGGATCGCACCAGGATTGCGGTGATGCCGAACATCGACCCCACCAGGAGGAGTGTGAAGCTGTTGCCCTTGCCCCGCACGTGTCGCTCCCGCGACTGACGGCGTGTTGCCGGGGCGATTCGCGCGAGCAGAGCCGGGCTGATATGGCGTGCCGCCAGCCCGGAGATGAGAAACAGCAGGGCCAGGATGACAAAGGT
>JAIRZP010000007.1 GCA_031267175.1 Coriobacteriales bacterium
GAGCACCCGCTGCTTGTCTGCCTCGCTCACCTTTGCTCCTTATCCGATGCTGTCTTGCTTGCCATATAGTACTTCAAACCATCCCCACTCCGTGTGAGTCCAGGGACTTTTGCCTCACGCACCCCACTGTCTGAGCGGAGGGGCAAAGTCCCCGCACACCCCACTGTCATTGCGAGGAGCGCCCTTCGGCTGCGCTCAGGGCAGGCTCTGCGCGACGCGGCAATCCAGTCCTTCTCTGTCGTCTCTGGATAGCCTCATTTTTGTCTCCCTTGTTTCAAGGACTGGATTGCCGCGCTCGCGTCGCTCGCTCGCAATTACAGTGGGGGGGCTGAGCCCAATCCAACAACGAACGCTCTTTGCTTTCCAAGTCTTCTGGTATCTCTGTGTTCAATATGCTAACATATCTGTGAGTAGGTAGTTTCGGGCTTTCAAAGAGATGGGGTTCCTTTGCACAGGGGAACAACGGTGAGGCGAATCACGGCAATCGCACTGGCTGTCATGCTTGTGTCAAGCATGCTGCTCTTCGCTGCGCCTGTGGCTTCCGCCAACGATCTTTACTCCGGATACGGCAGGCAGGACCAGGCCCAAGGCACTCCGAGGGCCGACACGCTCAGCGATCTTGAGGATCAACAGATTCCCGTAGCCACGATTACCCTCGACGAGAGCGGGAATATCGTTGCCGCAAACGTTGCACTCGCTGCCATCTCTCTGGTTATCGGCGGCGCATCCCTGCTCTTCCTGCGCCTGCGCAGGCTTAACAGCCCCAGGCCTTCCGGCGCCCAATCTGCTGGGTCCAAAGGGGTAGGCACGGCTATGGGCACCATCAGCATCGGGCTTGGTGCGGTCAACGCCATCCTGTTGGTGCTCTCCCAGTTTCTGGTTGGGCCTGTCCTCATCCCTCCGCTTAACTCCGTCCTCAATTCCACGCTTGACGCCACGCAAAACTCAAGCATTCCCTGGACGCCGGTCATGTTGACCATTGGCATTATTCAGCTCATCTGCTCAGTTGGGCTGTTTGTGAGCACGCTGAGGGCAAACAGGCAGACGCAGAAATCCCCGCGCTTCAGAATCAGATACTAGTGCTCTGTTACGTCTAAAACTGCTGTTAGCTGCTTAGCCCATTTTTCACCGTGCAAGGCGGACGAAGGAGCCCTACTGGCGATAATGCGACTGAGTCCAACGCAGCAATGTGAAAAAAGGAGCAAGCAGACAATGGTAGTTTTAGACTTAACGAGCAAGAGGTGGTTCTTAATACGGGAGTTTTAGGTCGTCGTTTTAATACGGGAGTTCCAGATCGGCGTTTGCTGCGGCGTCGTCGCTGAGAGAGGCAAACCTGCCTTGCTTATAGCGGTCGAGCGCCACGGCGGCAATCATCGCCGCGTTGTCGGTGCAGGCCAATTCCGGCGGAAACACCACCCTGATGCCACGTGGCTCCATGGCCGCCTTATAGGCCTCACGCAGTGCCCTGTTGGCTGCCACTCCCCCGCCAAGACAGAAGGTGTCTACCCCCAGACTCTCGCAGGCCCTGAGTGCCTTCGCAACCTGCACCTCGATAACCGCCTGCTCAAAGGAAGCGGCAATGTCGGGCAGATGCAGGGTTCCCGCTGCATGCTGTTCGCGAATGACGGTGAGCACCGCTGTCTTAAGACCGCTCAGGGAGAACTGATAATCGCCGGAATGGAGCAGAGCCCTCGGAAAGTTGATTGCCTTCGCGTTTCCCTCTGAGGCAAGCCGCGCAATGACCGGCCCACCCGGGTAGCCGAGCCCCAGCGCCTTGGCAACCTTGTCGTAGGCCTCGCCCACAGCGTCGTCGAGGGTCTGACCCAGGACCTCATACCTGCCCCACGCAAGCACGTGTACCAGCAGGGTATTGCCGCCGCTGAGCAGGGCGATAATGAAGGGAGGACGGAGAAACCGGGCGTCAACCTGATACGAGCAGCCCTCTGCAGAGCAGCCCGGTGAACCCGCCTCGTGAGTTGCTTCAGGGGCTTTGGGAACTCCTGCGGCTACTGTGGACGCCGCATCGGGGGCTTCTACAGGCGTTGCATCGGGGGTTTCTGCACGTGTTGCATCGGAGGCTTCTGCCTCTCCTTTATCCCCACCGCACCTGACGAAGCGATTGGCGTAGATATGCCCTTCCAGATGGTTGACCTTGATGAGAGGCAACCCGGTGGCCCAGCAGAGCCCCTTGGCAAAGGCCAGGCCCACCACCAGCGCGCCAATCAGTCCAGGGGCATAGGTCACCGCGATGGCGTCCAGGTCCTGCCAGCTCCTCCCCGCCAGGGCCTCCCGGGCAACCGGATAGAGGGCCTCGGTGTGCTTGCGGGAGGCAATCTCGGGCACGACGCCGCCAAAACGCGCATGGAAGCTGGTCTGGCTGGCTACGACATTCGTGAGCAGACGGCCCTCTCCATCTATCAGGGCGGCCGCTGTCTCGTCACAGGAACTCTCCAAAGCCAAAATGAGCGGATGGGCCGGCTGATAGCTCTCACCCTGCTGAAAGTCCTGATCCTCCTGAGAATCCTCGGCTTCAAGACAGCCCTCACCCTGCTGAGTAGTCTCACTCTCCAAAGGGCTCTGGCTGGATTCTTCGGAAAAAGCGTGCACGCTCTTGGCGTTGTAGTCAGTACGGCCAGCGGTTGCGCAGGCGGCTATGCAGCTTGCGAGGCTGCCGGTAAGGATGAGGGCATCTTCACGCGGCTCTCCCTCACGCAGAGGTCGGTAATACCCCTTGCGTCTCCCGGTCGGAGCGAGCGCCAGCCTGGCATACAGGGCTTGGGCAGCCACGTTGCCGGCCCGCACTTCCAGCGTCAGCTCGGTGGCCCCCAGGTCCTGTGCGTCCTGCATCAGGCACAGGAGCAGGTGCCGGGCAATGCCTTGGCGGCGATATGCCTCCCCTACCACCACGTCCAACACATGCATCTGTCCGTCAAGCATCTGGCCGCCGGCGAACCCGACGAGGTTGTCGCCTCGATAACACACCCACCAACTGGTATCAGCCTGGCCGATGCTGGCCTTATAGAGAGGCTCCGTCCAACACTCGCCGCTCAGAATGCTGCCCGGGTGCGGGTACACACTCTGCTCAAGCGCCACCAGTGCGGCAATGTCGCTGGCAGCCGCCGGACGAAACACAGTCTGACCGGTCTGCGCGGGCCAGGCTACGCCCGAAGCGGGCACCTCCGTCAAGGCACCCTGTGTGATGGCACCTCCTGCTGCCAGCCGCCTGCGCTCGTTTTCCTCGGCATCGGACAGCCGGGTATACACGGGGAGCAAGGCCTCGATACTGCCGCTGTCTCTGGGCTCGGCAGCAAAAGCCCTGAGCAGGCCCTCACCTTTGACGCGCCAGTAGTCCTCGCTCAGCCAGGCATAGGCAGAGAACAGCTCACCGTATTTGTAGAGGGCATCACCGGTGAGGACAAGGCTCCCCTCATAACCCTCCCAGTTTTTCCGGAGAAGCTCAGCCTTGATGACCGTGAGCGGGCCCTCTCGGTGAGCGCCCTGCTCATCCAGACCATAGCGTGCGGGATAGACCTCGCCGCGCATGGCGTCTGAGAGTACCGCCAGCTGTCCGCGCACGCCGCCCAACCAGGCCTGCCAGGCCACCGCGTCGGGGGTGGCCACCCCGTGGAGTGGCACTCCGAGGCCGGCAGCGAGCCCTTTGGCTGTGGCCACGGCGATGCGCACACCGGTAAACGACCCCGGGCCACGCCCGCACACGACTGAGGTAAGGCGTGCCTTATCGAGCCCGTGTTCGGTAAAGAGCTTCTCAATGGCGGGAACGAGACGGACGTTGGCCTCTCGCCGTGCGAGCAGGTCTCCCGTGGCAAGGAGTTCTATCTGTTGCTCGGCGCTTGGCGGCAACGCGCCCACGGCCAGCGCGATGGCATCGCTGGACGTGTCGAGCGCAAGGACATGCCGTTGCCCGAGGTGCTGAGCGAGTTTAAGATGCTCAGCGAGTTTGAGTTGCCCGACCTGTTCTGCTGCATCGGCGAGTTCACCGTGCTTGCAGGGCTCAACTGGCTCAGTCATGCTGGCCTGCTGTGTCTAAGGCAGCAAAGCGGGCGAGCAGGGCTTCGGCGCGAGGGCCGCAGGCCTCAAAGCTCAATACGCGCTGCTCGGGATGCACGCTGCTCACCTTCATCTGTATCGCCAGATACGCAAGCGGCAGGCCCTCGGCAAACCTGCCCCCCCACTCAACCAGGCTCACGGCATCTTCTTCTTCGATAAGCCCAAAGTAGTCAAGGTCGGCCAGCTGCTCCACGGCGTCCAGACGATACAGGTCAAAGTGGCGCAGGGTCGTCGGAAGAGGAGGAGTCGGAGTCGTTGTTTCCGGGCACGGCGGCATCTCCGGGCGCGGAGTCGTCAATTGTTTATCAGCCGTATTCGGAGTTGTTGAGAGCCGTTCCTGCGTTGTGTCGGCAGCAAGCGGATACTCCAACATGAGGTTGAAGGTGGGGCTCGTCAACTCCTGCGTAACGCCCAGGCCTAGGGCAATGCCCTTGGCAAGCCGCGTTTTTCCCGCTCCCAGAACGCCGTCCAGCAACACGACATCCCCGCCCTGGAGCAACGCACCCAGGCGCTCGCCCAGGGCTAGGGTCGCTGCCTCACTCTGCGTTGTTGCCGCAAAACGCACAGGACTTACTTCTCCATCTCCTCATGTCGCTTCTCGATCAAGAGCTTGAGGAGCTTGAAATCGTGCTCCAGGAGAGGCTTTTTTGCCTGGTCGTAGAGGGCCGCGGCCGGATGATAGATGGGGAGGACGCTGTAGCGCCCGGTGATATGCACCTGACCGCGCAGGTGCGTGATACCGCTGTCGGTCTTGAGGATGAACTGGGAGGCAAACCGGCCGAGCGTCACCAGGATGAGGGGCTTGATAGAGCGCACCTGCTCACGCAAGAAGGGTGTGCAGGTCTCTATTTGGTGAGGGAGGGGGTCGGCGTTGCCCGGCGGGCGGCATTTGAGTACGTTGGCGATATAGACATCCTTGCGCTCCAGCCCGGCGAGCGCCAGAAGCTCGTTGAGGTACTTGCCGGCAGCCCCGATGAAGGGCTCGGCTCCGAGATCCTCCTGACGGCCCGGGGCCTCACCGATAAACATGACCTCTGCCTGGGGATTACCCACCCCAAAGACAACGGTGGTGCGCGTCTCACAGAGCTCGCAGCGTGTACAATCGCCCAGCTCCGCTCGTATCTCTTCCAGGGTTTTTGCCATAACTCTACCTTTCGTCTGTGACCATTGTACACAAAGCAGACGGGTGTGCGCACCTCCTCATATCCCACAGCCGCTTGTGGCGAGCCTTTACCTGCACAAAACGTACATGCGATAGAGTTCTCTGATGGTATCAGCCAGATGTGTGCGAAAAACAGGCTTCATGATGGTTTCGTTGAGTGTTTCAGGCTCAATGAAGCGTTGCATATTAAAGAGAAAGCCATCGCTCTCAACGATGTCAGGCAGCTTTTCGCATAAGGCAGCAGCCCTGGCTGTAAAGTCAACGATACGATAGTCGCTGATCTTACGCTCCACCAATTCACTGACATCCGAGAAATCCGTGTGAGGATAGAGCGAGATCCAACGCAGATCCCAGATGTCTCGGTACCTCACGGCCTTCGCAGTTACCAGAGATACCAGTTTGTCAGCCAAAAGTTCGTCCAACGCCTCTACCGGCAGCAAGATATTTTCGTAACTTGCTGGCAGGTCTGCATAGTTGCGAATCAGAGCACGGAAACTTCTGGTATAGGAAGGAACCAGCGCAACCTCCAGTTTGATGCGCTGACGTGGAATATCAGGTCTGCCTTCCACTGTTATCACTTGAATCTGCCAGCATTCAACCTGCACTGACGCATCAGAAGGACTGGCTTTTTCAACCATCTTCAGCCTTGGCTCTTTGACCATCACCTGTACATCATAGCGCTTGGTGATGGACGCCTCAATCACGTGTCTCAGCGTTGCCATGGAATCACTCTTGAAATCTGGACCGCTCGCAAAATCAAGATCCTCGCTCAGGCGCTTTGACCCATAACACAGGCGAAGCGCGGTCCCACCCTGAAAGACGAGTTCGTCCAGAAAACCGTGTTTTTCCATCGCCGCGAGGATCTCGTAATGCAGGAGTTCTTTTTGGATTACCGGAAGCAGTGCGGGCGTGTACCGCTCCTCAGCGATTCGTGTAGCGAGCTCCATGAAATTCATGCGCATAGTCTTCAACCTTCCTCCCAGTTCATTTCTATAAGCTCCAGATTCTGATGGGTACTGCGCTGGTTCTTCAGTGCCAGGTATGTGTTGGCCAAAGGGAGCGGGTGGGAAGGGCGCTCAATGGTATTGGCGGCGATCTCCTCAGGGCTTGTCATGGTATGGGTAAACGAAATGGTGCCATAGGGGGTATCGAAGCGGCCTTCTCGACCGGTTGTGGCAACAGTGATAAGGTTGAACGGAATCTGCGAGATGATACCGTGCTCCGCGAGTGCGCTTTCATAACTGAGGTAGTTGTATTCTGAGCGGCGCAGATACTGAGCGATCAATTCCAAGGTGGCAATGCCGATCTGTTTGCTGTAGGCAAAGACATATACGCCGCGCGCTGCCCGGATCAGAATTCCGTTCTGCACGAGCCGCTCCAATGTCTTGGCAAAGGTGGCCGCAGACTCTCCAAAAAGCCTTTTGAGTTCTCGGCGCAGATGAATATAGACGCCTGCGTCGTCCATCTTCTTGAGTCTTGCCAGAGCAGCTGCTTGGATCATCGATTATTCTCTCCTTTTCATCTGTCTCGATTGACTCTACTATAATGATAAGTATAGTTATTATTTCTGTAGAATGCAAGAGGCAGATCCCGTGTCACTTTGTTCCGGTTCTGTGCTAGAATGGCCTTGAGTGGGCCTTATGGCCGCGCTTTCAATCTGCCTGCGGGCGCGAAGAAGGTGAGGAAAGTCCGGACTCCACAGGGCAGGATGCCAGCTAACGGCTGGGCGAGGTGACTCGACGGAAAGTGCCACAGAAAAGAAAACTCCCTGGCTGGCCTTGTGGCTCGCCAGAGAAAAGCTGAAACGGTGTGGTAAGAGCGCACCAGCGCTCTGGCAACAGAGCGGCTTGGCAAACCCCATCTGGAGCAATGACAAATAGGGATGCAATCGGTTTGCCCAACCGGCATCCGGGTTGTCAGCTTGAGAGCAGCGGCGACGCTGCCCCTAGATAAATGGCCATACGCGACAGAATCCGGCTTACCGGCCCACTCACCTATCTGAGACTTACCCAACGCTTGGGCAAGGCAAAAGCAGACTCAGTAGCCGAGCTCCGCTTGCAGGGACTCGTCGTTTTCTATCCAGTTTTCTACCTCGACAACACGAAAGCTATCCTTGGTGTCCCTGATATACACGGACACGATGCCAGCGTTTATTATCATCCGCTTGCACATGGCGCAGCTGCTGGCCTGCTCCACGTAGCCTCCGGTACCCATATCGGTGCCCACAAGGTAGAGCGAGCTCCCGAGCATGTCCTTTCTCGAGGCGCTGATAATGGCGTTGGCCTCGGCATGGACACTGCGGCACAGCTCATATCTCTCGCCGCGAGGAACCTTCCGATCCTCGCGAATGCAGTAGCCCAGGTCGGTACAGTTCTTCCTCCCACGCGGAGCACCAACATACCCCGTAGCTATGACCTCATCCTCTTTGACGATGACTGCCCCGTAGTGCCTCCTGAGGCAGGTACAACGCTTGGACACCTGCTCAGCTATATCCAGATAGTAATTGATTTTGTCGCGCCTACCCATCGATACTCCTCCCATACCCTGTGCCCTTATTCTGTTGACACTGCTTATCATAGCACTGAGTTGCTCATGATGCCGGCAGAGAACTTTGGAGAAGCGTAGCGCAGATTGCTATAATCGGTAGCCTGATACCTATTCTGAAAGGCCACAGATGCAAGAGAAACGACAATCTGTCCTGGCCGCGCTGGTAGTACTGGCCCTGGCGGTGCTGCTCATTGTGGGCGGCATCGTGCAGGGCGACCCGCTCCGTACGCTGAGTAAGGCCATACGCGTCTGCCTCGAGTGCATTGGCATAGGCTGATGGCAGTGCTCGCGAGCTTCAAACGGCGGATCGTGCAGGTACTCGCCATGCTGCTGTATAACCTCAACCTGCCGGGTTTTGCCGAGGGTAGCATCTGGCAGGGCGCCAGCAAGGCGGTCTGTGTGCCGGGGCTCAACTGCTACTCGTGTCCGGGAGCCGTGGCGTCGTGCCCTATCGGCTCCTTGCAGGCCGCGCTCATAGCGAGCGACCAGAGACTTCCGCTCTACATGGTGGGAACCGTGCTTGCTTTTGGGGCGCTGTTCGGCCGCACGGTTTGCGGGTGGCTCTGCCCCTTTGGGCTTATTCAGGAGCTGCTGCACAAGCTGCCGCTGCCCAAGCTCGGCAAGGGAGCGTGGAGCCGCGCTTTGAGCTATGGCAAATACGTCGTGCTTTTCGTCTGCGTAATAGCGATACCCATCCTGCTCGCACGCTTTACCGAGGTCGGCTCGCCATTCTTTTGCGCATGGCTGTGTCCGGCGGGCACCCTGGAGGCAGGGCTTCCCCTGGTTGCGGCCAATGCGTCACTGCGCTCTCTTATAGACATCCAATTCTGGTGGAAGCTCGGGCTTCTCATAGCGGTGCTTGCGGCCTGTGTGTTTATCTATCGGCCGTTTTGCCGCTTCCTCTGTCCGCTGGGGGCGTTATACTCATTCTTCAACCGCTTTGCGCTGCTGCGCTACCGCGTTGACCCTGCCCGTTGCACTGCCTGTGGTACCTGTACCGCAAACTGCAAGGCCGATGTGTGCCAGGTGAGCGACCGCGAATGTGTGCAGTGTGGCGAGTGCGCAAAACACTGCGAGAACCAGGCCATCAGCTTTACGCTAAGCGGTCTGAAGAGAAGTCGGGAGGCACATGATGTTAAACATTAGGAACAATCAGGCGGGAAGAGAAAAGCTCCGAAACCCACACGCCACGGTGCTGGCAGGGGCGGCTGCCCTCCTGTTGCTTCTCGCCCTGAGTCTGTCTGCGGGTTGTACGACAGGCCAGCAACCGGGCGGCGAATCTTCTGCGGGCCAGGGTTCGGCTTCCTCTGCAAACAGCGACTCCACAGGCGCGGCGGAAGGCGGCGCACAGGGCGACGCAACCAGTGCGGCCACACCCGCGCCCGGAGAACAGGTGAAGGAGGGAGACACCGCTCCAGACTTCAGTTTTGCTGCACTCGACGGCACAGTGAGCAGTCTGGCAGAGCTTAAAGGCGAGGTCGTACTGCTCAACTTCTGGGCTTCGTGGTGCCCGCCCTGCGTGGCCGAAATGCCGGACATCGAGCGGCTGCGCGAGGCCTACCCCAGCCTGAAGGTACTCGCCGTCAGCCTGGACGTGGACGAGGCAGAGATGCGGGCTTTCATTGAGGAGAGCGATTACGGCTTTGCCTGGATTCACGACGTGGGCTATCGGATAGCAAACCTCTACCCGGAAAGCGCCATCCCCTATACCATCATCATCGATCGCGACGGCGTCATCACCGCGACCTTCCTCGGGAGTCCTCGCGACCCCTTTGCTACCTATGAGAGCGCCCTACAGGCAGCTGGCATCTGAGACGCGT
>JAIRZP010000015.1 GCA_031267175.1 Coriobacteriales bacterium
ACGGTGGCGCTGGACGAGGAGTCGGTTGAGAAGTGTCTGTAGCCCGAGGGGAGCCTTGCGATTCTGGAGGAGGCCCTGGCCCTGTTGGGCGACGATGCGCTCATCTGGGATGCAGATTCCCTGGAGGCCGCGCTGAGAACCATCCCCGAGCTGCTGGGACGCAAGCCCAAGCAGGTATTCCAGGCCCTGCGCGTGGCCATCTGCGGCAACAAAGTGAGCCTGCCACTGTTTGAGTCGATGATCTTACTCGGCAGGGATGCCTGCGTGGAACGCCTCGAGCACGCACGGGCAGTCGCCGGCTGAGACAAGCACCCCCTCTTCCCTCTTCCCTCTTCCCTCGTCCCTCTCTCTTATACCCCATCGCTCAGAGCGTCCAACCCCGCGCATCAAGCTTCGGGTAATCCAGTGCCTACCCTATCTTGCGCAAGAGATACTCCAACTCCTGCGGCACCTCAAGGGCCGACGCCGGATAAGGCCGCGGAGAGACAGGCGGAAGCGGGCTGACGCTGCGTTTCTTTGCGTGCTTCAGGGCGGGAACAAGCTTGATATACGACACGGGAGCGCTCAATGTCTGTGAGGGTATCCGCCGGTGCTTCGCAATGTGAGGCGTGGCGACGGGAGCTGCGGCAACGGCAGGCAAATCAGCAGGGGCGGCAACGAAAGCAGGCTCGGAGATCTGAGGTAGCGTACCGGGAGCTTCGGCGATAGCAGGCTTGCCGACGGGCACTATGGCGACAGCAGGCACAATCGCAGGGGGTACGACGCGATGAGTTGTAGCGCTCGGAGCGGTGGCACCGACGGCAACTTGGGCAGTGAGGCGTTGGATTGCCTCCTGCATCACCAGCTCACTCTGTTCCGAGTAGCTCCCGTTCAATTCTTCGGGGGTCTCAAGCTGAGAGTAGTCAAAGTGGTCGTTGCTCTCCTGCAGCATCCGGGGATTGCTCGCACAGGCGTAGTTGTGACAGACCATCTCTTTCTGGGCCTTATACCTCACAAGGACAACGATGCTGAATACAAGCGATGCCAGCGTTACGGCAGCAAGCAATGCCGTGAGATAGACCAGAGGGCTGAAGCTCAATTGTTCGGTGGCGGGCACCGAATCAGGGCTCGCCGGCGCAGCAAAAACCGCTCCCGGCACAGAGAAAAGAGAGACGACAATAACAGACAGGACGACCATGCTTGGTTTAATCTTCATTTTGGCTTCCTTCGTAAGCGTGTCCGTGGGTACCATAATAGCGCATTAGGAAGCAAAAGGGGAAGCAGGGCGCAAAAAAAGAATGACTTTTGCGAACTTTTACCTGCGCTTGTATGGTTTTGCCTGCATTTTTTGTTAGGCTTATCCTTCCATGAGTTTTAAACGCAACATACCCGTAAAGCAGCGCAAGCCCTGGTTCCTCCAGCAACTCATCAACAGTTGGTTCAATCGCCTTCTCGGTGCTGCCTCAGACCGGAATTTCAGCGGTCAGGAGGCGCAGTATGCCGCTGGCAGCACCAAGCGCGACTACGTCTGGAACACCGTCGGCCTCGCTGTCTGGGGCCTGGTCTTTCCCCTGCTCACCGTGGTGGTGACCCAGGTGGTTGGCGTAGAGCAGGCGGGCATGTTCTCCATGGCCTTTGTCGTGGGCCTGCTCCTCATGTTTGTGGCCAATTACGGTGTGCGCACCTTTCAGGTATCCGACCTCGACGAGCAGCACAGCTTTGCGGACTACCAGCTCAATCGCTTTGCCACCTGCGTCATCATGCTCGCCGTTGGCATGGCCTACTGCGCTATCCGGGGGTATTCCGAGGAGATGTTCACTGTGAGCATGGGGGTGTATGTCTACAAGATGGTCGATGGCCTGGCCGATGTCTACGAAGGCCGCCTGCAACAGGTGGGCAAGCTCTATCTGGCTGGCATCTCGCTGGCGCTGCGCTCCGCGCTAGTCGTCATCGTATTCTCGCTCTGCCTTCTTATCACGCGGAACCTGGCCGTGTCCTGCGTTGCCATAGCCGTTGTGGCAGCCGTCAGCTTCTTTATCGTTACCCTCCCTCTTGCCCTACTTGAAAGCCCCGAATCGCGGCGGGTCAGCCTTGCCTGCGTGAGGGATCTCTTCATCCAGTGCTTTCCGCTGTTTCTCGCGCTGTTCATGTTCAACCTCATCGACAGCATGCCCAAGTTTGCCATGGAAGGCGTGCTCAGCTACGACAACCAGCTGTATTTTAACGCGCTGTACTTTCCCGCGCAGGCCATCCTCTTGGCCGTGCAGTTCATCTACCGGCCGCAGCTCGTGCGCATGGCAAGCCTGTGGGCCGACAAGGACAACCGGGGGAAGTTTGACCTGATGATACTCATCATCATTGCGAGCTGCATTGCCCTCACCGTCATGATGATACTGCTGATGGACTGGATAGGCATCCCCATTCTGGGCTTCCTGTACGGCATTGACTTTGAAGAGTTCAGAGGGCTCGTTGTCATCATGCTCATTGCTGGTGGCGTCACGGCGGGCATCGACTTCCTCTACCAGGCCATCACGGTGTTAAGGAAGCAGCGCGCGGTACTGAAGCTCTATTTCATCACCTTTGCTTTCTCCCTGTTCATACCCGTGCTCCTCGTGCAGTACGCCGACCTTGCGGGCGTCGTCCTCAGTTATCTCATCATCATGAGCATCCTGTTTGTGCTGCTGCTCTCAGAATACCTCAGCATCCGGTGGGGCTTCTCTCGGGAGAAGGTGCCGGAGACCACAGACAGGCTCACGCGCTGGCGCGCCGAACGCCACCGCCTGGAGCAGCGGCGTCGCAGACAGGAGCACATGCAGGACGCGCAGAGGCATAAGGACGCCGGCTCCGACGATGACTATCTCGACGATGACGACGCATAGCAAGGGGAGAGAATCCTGGGGCGGTACGCAACAAACGGAACAGCCTCATTGGCAGAACAGAGACTAGCAGCGCAGCCTGCCCATGCTCTTCCTTACACGGTGGAAAACCCGCCGTCTATGAGTATGAGCTGGCCCTGGACATAGCTTGAGGCGTCGCTGGACAGATAGAGTATCGTGCCATTGACCTCTCCCCTGTTTCCGGGCCTCCCGGCCGGGCAGAGCGTCGAATACAGGGTGAGGAAGTCGGCCGACTTGAAGAGGGTGTCCTCGGTCATCTCGCTCTCAAAGAGGCCCGGGCCTATGGCGTTGACGGTTATGCCGTAGCGCGCGTAGGAGCAGGCCATACCCTTGGTGAGGCCGAATACGGCAGCCTTGGAGGCGTTGTAGGAATGCCGGATGAACAGGTCGTCCTTGTCCGCCACGACGGCGTTGACCGAGGCGACGTTGACCACCTTGCCGTAACCCTGCTCCTTCATGAGGGGGATGACGTACTTTGAGACGAGGAATATGCCCTTGACATTGGTGTTAAGGGACTGATCCCACTCCTTAACGGTGAGCGTATCCACTCCGCCTCGCACGGCAACGCCGGCGTTGTTCAAGAGGATGTCTATGCGTCCATAGGCACGATGTACGTCCGCTATCGCTTGCTTGACGCTCGCCTCGTCGGTCACGTCGCAGGCAGCCACAAAGGCCTTCTTGCCGTGATTCTCGATATCCGCCTGTACCTGCTCGAGCTTTTCCACGCGTCGCGCAAGCAGGGCCACCTCCGCACCAGCCTCCGCGTACGCACGCGCGGCATCGGCGCCAAGGCCGGAGCTTGCTCCGGTTACAACGGCCACTTTTCCGGTGAGATTAAAGAGCTCTGCCATGATGGGTCCTTTCTCTGGGTGCTCGTATCCCCCCTCTGCCTCATGGCTTCCTGGGCAGATACCCAGTATACGCCCTTGAAAACGCTTGCGCGAGCTGCCGCACCGCATTGTTATGTGAAGAGACGGGACGTGTGCGTAAACGGCGGGAGGCTGCTGTTGGTTGGGTTTTTCGCACTCCCGCTGTAAGGGTTCTCCCTCAATTTTGTTGCATTTTTCTTGATTGCTTAGTATTTGGTATACTTTGTAGTATCATGTTTGAATTACGGAAAACCTGATTTTTGAAATGAGGTGAGTGGACATGGCAACAAGTAGCATATTCAGTACCATCAGGGTGATCGATGAGAAGTCGGCGCAGCGATTAGTTAATGCCATGATTGCTGCCGAGGAAGTCAAGACAAACAAAGAATCAAAGCCGGTTGCTGCGCAAGAACTAAAAGGCAAGGATCTGCAAAACTTCTTCAAGGAGTATTGATCATCGATTACTTTACCGTAAACCTCGC
>JAIRZP010000085.1 GCA_031267175.1 Coriobacteriales bacterium
ACTACCAAAGACCGTCTGATTGCGGAAGACCCCAAATCTGCAGAAATTATACGGCCGATTTTACGTGGTAGGGACATAAAGAGGTATAGCTACGACTTCCATGACCAATGGCTAATCGCCTCTCATAACGGCTATACCAATGATGCTGGAATACAGATTCCAAGGATAGACATCGATAATTACCCTGCTATCAAGGCACATCTCGAGAAATACTGGGACGCCATCGTCGTCAGAACCGACAAAGGAGAAACCCCTTACAATCTCAGGAGCTGTGCTTATATGGACGATTTTTCTAAACAAAAAATTGTTTGGGGGGAAATCTCCGATAAGACCAAGTTCTCAATCGATATTCAAGGTCGATACTATCCTGAGGCAACCACCTTTTTGATGACCGGCACCGACTTAAAATATCTATTGGCATTTCTCAATTCCAGCTTCTCGGAGTATTTCTTTTCGGTTGCTGGAACTACGACGGGAATGGGAACAGTACGCTGGAAGAAATACAAAATCGAGCAACTGCCAATTGTTAAACCAAGCCAACCACAACTACAGATTGTAGAGAAACTTGTTGAAGCGATAGCAAAGGAAGAATATGGCTCACAAGAGTATAGAATTTTAGAACAAACCATAAACAGCGCGATATACAAGATAGTTGGACTTAGTGACGATGAGACCCAATTCATCGAATCTCTATAAAACCAACAGCTCTCTTCTCTAGCTCGGAAAGACCATATGCAGTAAATATCTCTTGGTCAAGCTGCATTTCAAGTTCAAGAGTACCATTTGCGTTGAGCCTTAAGCACTGGATTTCACTAACTATCTGTTCGAATTTCTCCTCAACTTCACCAGAAACTTGCAATACAGGTATTTGTTCCAGAAAGACCTTCCGCAACTCGCGACCTCCCAAAGGCGGTTCGGGAAAACTATCAATGTAGCAGAACTTGAAAAGCGATGAATTTAGAAAAGCAGTCAGAAAATATGGGTGTGGTGCCACCATAATGAACCCTTTATTGTTGACGTAAAACCTATCATCATCAATAAAGAATGGGAGATACTTAGTAATCTCAGGATAGACGACTTTTTTCTTAGAAAAATCGTCCCAATAACCTATCTGGTCTTGAGTTTCAAACCATTTATTGCCAGTTTTCTTACGAGCTTTAATCTTGGCGCCATTAATGATATAAGTTTCACCGGTCTGCTCCAATTTGAACTTACCGCATCCATCTGGGATCTCATTGCTCCAGGTAGCGGAAGTAAGCCAGTTCTTTATTGCGGGGTAATTATCAATATCGTAGTGACGTGATGGGAATGTAGCAATTATCCACTTGTCGGCAAACGTATACGAGTATCTCTTGATGTCTCTACCACGTAAAATCGGCCGTATAATTTCTGCAGATTTGGGGTCTTCCGCAATCAGACGGTCTTTGGTAGTGCCATCAATGATAAATGCCTCGTTGCATCCGGTCTTGATGCCATAGTTGATTTGAATGTCCCAATCCTTTAACGGCACCCCAAGCGCCTCAATTTTGCGCTTGATGCTTTGTCCAATATCGCTCAGAATCGTCCAACTCCTGCCACCCTCAAAACGACTCTCTACCGAGTGATGTTTAATATAAACGCTCTAATCATTTGGACAACCAAAGGAGCAACTATGAACTACGGCTACATCAGGGTCAGCAGCGATAAACAGACGGTGGAAAACCAGCGGTATGAGATTGTCAATTTCGCCCAACAAAACGATTTGACAATCAACGGCTGGATCGAAGAAACCATCAGCGGTACGAAGAATTATGACAAACGCAAGCTCGGCAAGTTGTTGAATAGAGTTCAAGAAGACGATCTTATCATCTGTGCTGAGCTCTCGCGTCTCGGAAGAAATCTGTTTATGATTATGGAGATTCTCAATATCTGTATGGGAAAGGGGTGCAAGGTTTGGACAATAAAGGACAACTATCGGCTGGGCGAGGACATCCAGAGCAAGGTTTTGGCCTTCGCATTTGGACTGTCAGCAGAGATTGAGCGTAATCTTATCAGCCAACGTACCAAAGAAGCCCTTGCCAGAAAGAAAGCGGAAGGTGTTGTTTTGGGAAGACCAAAGGGTAGCAAGTCCTCTCGGGTTAAGCTGAGTGGCAAAGAGGAGGCCATCAGAATTTTACTTGCTGATAACCATTCAAAAAGCGAGATTGCCCGCATCTTCAAGGTCAATCGCGCCACATTGATAACCTTTATAAATGAGAGGATGGAACAGCCAATCAGCACTATTTGAGATTCCTGCACTATTCCGCGCGAGTTTTGTTATAATTTTGAACTTGCGACTGCACTCCTCGGTAGCTCAATGGCAGAGCAATCGGCTGTTAACCGATTTGTTGTAGGTTCGAGTCCTACCCGGGGAGCCATTGGTTCCCACACTGTGAGGCGTCCGTTGTGCGTGTCGTCTCTCAGGGTTACGAAGAGAATGTTGGCAAACGAAGGGCATGCGATGTATGCGATAGTAAAGACAGGCGGAAAGCAGTACAAGGTTGCCGCCGACGACGTAATCGAGGTCGAAAAACTCGAGGTGGCACCCGACGGTGTGGTAGAGCTGGAGGTTGTGTTTATCGCTGATGGGTCCACCATCACGACCGACAGCAGCAAGCTTGGCAAGGCCAGGGTCTTTGCCACCGTGCTTGAGCAATTCAAGGGCGACAAGCAGCTCATCTTCAAGCTCAAGAAGCGTAAGGGCTATAAGCGCCTCAAGGGCCATCGCCAGGAGCTGACGCGGCTCAGGATTGACGGTATCAGCCTGGATGGTAAGCCTCCCAAGGTCAAGAAGGCCACTGGCAAGGCCGGAGCCAAGGATGCCGATGCCAAGAGCGAGAAGAAGGCTGCTACCAAGAAGGCCGAAAGCACCAAGGCCACAAAAGACGAGGCCGTCGTCGCAGAGGCCACTGAGGCAAAGGCAGCTGCACAGAGCACAGACGGCAAGGATGAGGCAGCTGAGAAAAAGCCCGCCGCTAGAAAAGCAGCCGCTAAAAAGCCTGCTGCCGACGCCGAGGACAAACCCAAGACGCGGGCCGCCAAGGCAAAGGACACAGAGAGCAGCGCTGCTACCGAAGATGAGGCCGCAACCGTCGACAAGACTGCCACAGAGGAAAAGCCCAAGAGGAAAACAAGCAGATCAACCAAGAAGTCTTCTGAGGACACATCCACCGAAGAACAATCTGAGAAGTAAGGTAACTACACAATGGCACACAAAAAAGGTCTGGGCTCAACCAGAAACGGGCGCGATTCCAAGGCCAAGCGCCTCGGCACGAAGCGTTTTGCGGGCGAGCACGTCACCATCGGCAACATCATAGTCCGCCAGCGCGGCACGCACATCCATCCCGGTGACAACGTGGGCCGCGGCTCCGACGACACCTTGTATGCGCTCAAAGACGGCGTGCTGGAGTTCACCCACGGCGACAAGCGCAAGGTACACGTCCGTACGGCGTAAGCCACACACCGACTCCTTGCCCTGCTAGTGCGAGCGAAATCTTTCAGCAACGCAGTAGCTGACCCCGCAAAGGCCTGAGCGTGCGAACTCGAAGATTCCTCGACTGCGGGGCTAAAGCCCCTACGCTCGGAATGACAGTGGGGTTGCGAGGGTTGCGCCCCTATGCTCAGACAGTGGGGTTGCGGGGGTTTCGCCCCTGCACTCGGAATGACAGTGCGGTTGCGCTCCTACGCTCAGACAGTGGGGTTGCAGAGGTTGCACCCCTGCACTCGAAACGACAGTGGGATTGCAGGAGTTGCACCCCTGTGCTTAGACAGTAAGGTGTGAGTAATGACCTCGTATAAGGGTAGGTTGCAACGCTGAGGAATCGAGATGAGAATCACGAATATAAGCCCTTTGGCATCATGCAGGGGGGCTTTGCAGTTGGTACAATAAAGCACGATGTTTATTGACAGGGTACATATCTTTGTAAAGGGCGGGGACGGCGGCGCCGGCTGCATGTCGTTCAGGCGTGAGGCCTTTGTTCCCAAAGGCGGCCCCGACGGGGGAGACGGAGGCCGGGGAGGCAGCGTCATCCTTGAGGCCAGCCAGCAGCTCAGCTCACTCGTCGATTACCGTTTCAAGCATCATTTCAAGGCCGAGCGCGGTCGTCATGGCAAGGGCTCCAAGATGCACGGGGCCTCGGGAGAGGACCTCATCTTGAAGGTTCCCCTGGGCACCATCGTGCGCGCCTACGACGAGGACACCAAGGAATCCGGCGAGTGCATTGCCGACCTCACCTATGACGGCCAACGGCTTGTGGCCGCAGAAGGAGGTGTAGGGGGCCTGGGCAACACACACTTTGTCAGCTCGACGCGCCGTGCCCCCGCCTTTGCCGAGCTGGGCGAACCGGTAGAGGGGCGCTGGCTTGAGCTGGAGATGAAGCTCATGGCCGATGCCGCGCTCATGGGGCTCCCCTCCGTAGGCAAATCTTCACTTATCGCACGCATGAGCGCCGCACGGCCCAAGATAGCCGACTATCCCTTTACCACGCTCGTGCCCAACCTGGGCATGGTACGCAGCGGCGACCTGAGCTTTGTGGTGGCTGATGTGCCAGGCCTTATCGAGGGTGCCGCCGAGGGCCGCGGCCTCGGGCATCAGTTCCTCAGGCATATAGAGCGTACGGCCCTCATCCTGCATGTCCTCGACGGCTCAGGCGGGTTTGAGGGGCGCAACATCGTAGAGGACTACCGCACCATCAATCGCGAGCTTGAACTCTACGGTGCCGAGCTGGCCAGCCGCCCTCAGATAGTGGTGGTTAATAAGATGGATATGCCGGGTGCCGACAAGCGTCTGCAACAGATAACTCAGTACCTGGAAAGCAGGGCGCTGGAAGCCGCAGACGGCAATGAATTTTCTGAGCACTACCAGAAGCCCCGTATCTTTGCGGTGTCGGCGGTAACCGGTGCGGGCATCCCCCAGCTTGTTGCCGCCACGGCAGGCGAGGTACACGAGCTGCGCGGTGCCACACCAAGCACACTGGCGCACACGGGTTCAGAAAACGAAGAACTCTTCAACGGAGTCGCGGAGAGCGGTGCTCCGCAGGAATCCGCTCCCCAGAAAAGCGGCTACGACAAGGTCTGGCGTCACAGATCAGGCAGGACAGGGGAGGGCTTTACCATTGAGAAGCTCGGCCGCGATGTGTATCGGGTCGCAGGTAAGTCCGTGGAGCGCATGGTCATCCAGACCGAATGGGAGAATCCCGAGGCCATCGATTATCTGCAGCGACGCCTTGATGCCCAGGGAGTAGAGAAGGCCCTGGCACGTGCCGGTGCCCGCATAGGAGACGAGATCCGCATAGCAAACCGGGTCTTTGCGTTTGAGAGCCTCAACGCCCTGGCCCATGACGAAGCCGAGCAGACAGACGAGAAAGACACCCATGACAGAGATTGATATCGCAAGCCCAGCCCAGGTCAGGATACTGGTTATCAAGATCGGCTCCTCCACGCTCACGACCGAGTCGGGCGCGCTGGACAGTGACTATCTCAGCCGTATGGCCGCTCAGGTGGCGCATCTCCGCAGACAGGGAACCCAGGTCATCATCGTGAGCTCGGCAGCCATTGTGGCGGGGTTGCAGAGCCTGGGCATGCCCGCGCGAAGACCCGAAGACATCCCGACCCTCCAGGCGGCAGCCGCCGTTGGGCAGATCGAACTGTCGCAGAGCTATGCGCATGCCTTTGCGGAGGAGGGCCTCCGGCTCGCACAGATTCTCCTCACCCGCTCAGACATAGAGAATCGCGAGTCGTATCTGCACGCCCGCGACACGCTGGAGCGCCTCCTTGAGCTTGG
>JAIRZP010000087.1 GCA_031267175.1 Coriobacteriales bacterium
TCCATACCGTATCTCCTCTTATAACACGTCATTCTCAACTATCTGTTCTTTAAAGCAGCATTCCCTTGTAAACTTTCTCTAAGATGTTGGTTTCATGCTGGCTTGAGCCAGGGCATCAAACAACAGGTCGGCGTAGAGCTTGATGGCTTCCTCGGTTGCCGGGTGATAGCCATCTGCGGCGAGCAGGTCTCCGCGTTCTCGCGTGGCTGCGGCCCAGTCGGCAATCGTGACAAAGGCATAGGCATCATCGAGCGTTCGGAGGTATTCGGTTAAGGTGTTCATCCCTCCGATGGTATCAGAAGAGGTTACGATGACGACACGATGTCCGGGCTCCAGGGACGTGAGGATCTCGTCTATGCAATCTATCGAGTTCGCGTGAGAATTAAAGGCAAGCGCGATAACCAGATACTCGTCAAGTGTTCCGTTTGCCTGTTGGTTTTGGATACTATTCATGCCCGCATACATATCCTTGCCAACCTCGGCGATGATGAGTACGGGACCCAACTGCTGCTGGCAGTCCACTGCGGTCGCAAGTGACACCGAGTCACCTAGTATCACAATACCGCCTTCAAAGGCCTGAAGTCCCTGCGCGACCTGCTGACGCATGAGTTCCTTTTGTGCCTCAAGCGCTTCTGATGATTCTGTGTTTGAGAATACCGGGTCTCCCGGACCTTCGGCTGCAATCATTTGATAGCTCGTCTCAAGACGCGCGGTATCCACAGAGAGATAACCGCTTGCGACCGTCTGGTCAACCAGAGTCTGGCTTGGTGTTGAGGCGAGCGCATATCCAGAAAGCGCCAGCAGGATGATTGCCCCGCCGGAGCCAATAAGGACAGGTGGAGACAAGCGGGATCGGGCAGGATTGCGCCGGTGCTGCTCGCCGTGCCAGCGTTCGCCGTGCTGGCGTTCGCCGTGCCGGTGCTGCCCGCTGTCTATACCGTGCCGGTGCTGCTCACGGTGCCCCTCACTTCTCTCTATCGGCTTTCTTCCCGAGCGGAAGCGTTGCTCAACAAAGCGATAGGAGAGATGCGCAAGCAGGAAGGTGAGCGCCAGGGCTATCAGCAGAAACGCGATATGGCCAATTGTTCCTGGGAGGCTGTTGCCCATGGGAAAGACCTGCTTTGCCAATTGATCAAAGACAATCGCCAGCGGCCAGTGAAAGAGGTAGATGCTGTAGGAGCGGTCGGCCAGGTAGGTAAGTATGCGCGGCTGCGGGTGGTGGACAAGCCGCTCCTGCATGCCCCGTCCCATAAGGAGCGCGACAAGAGTGCAAAGAGCAGTGGCAAGGATACCAAAGTGAAAGACCAGGGGGTTTGCGAAGGGGAGCAGAAAGGCCAGTGCCGCAATACCCCCAAGCGCCCCGATGGTGACGACGAGCGCAAGCGCCGGACGAAAGCGCTCTAAGGTATCAACGAGTTTTGTACGGAAGAAACCTGCATAGAGTCCAGCCATTGAGCCAAGAAGTAAGGGGTAGATGTGTGAGACGGTCGAGTAGTAGGCTTCTGACGGGTCGTCTCCTCCTCCCGCCAGTACCTGCATCATGACAAAGGAGGCGAGCGCACCGGCGCTGGCCAGGATGAGGGCCTTGGAGACGATCGAGCGGATGTCACGAACACGACTGTCACGAACACGACTGTCACGGACACGACTGTCGCGGGCCCGGATGTCGTCGGAGCGACCGTCGTCGGAGCGGGAGGTGTGGGAGCGGATGTCGCCGGAGCGACCGTCGTCGGAGCGGGAGGTGTGGGAGTGGATATCGCCGGAGCGGGAGGTGTGGGAGTGGGAGTCGCTCGCTTTTCTCCACAATCTTTTCCCGAATATGCGTATCAATAACGCAAGCACCAGGCCCCAGATGAGGTAATACTGCATTTCGATTGCGAGAGTCCAGGTATGCACGAAGAGATGGGGGAGCAGGCGGTCTGAGTAGGACTGTCCGTTGATGATTTCGTAGTAGTTGGTCACCCAGCCGAGTACCGCAGAAACCTGTTTGAGGATTCCGACCCGGAAATCCGGGGAAATCAAGAGGGCAAGAGGCAGCGATACGAGTAACATGGCCAGTACGGCGGGAAGCAGTCGACGAAAGCGGCGCAGGTAGAAAGCGAAGAGCCTGACCTTTCCTGTCTCTACATATTCCCTGACAAGAAGCGAGGTAATCAGATAGCCAGAGAAGACAAAGAACACATCTACGCCGATAAAACCTCCGGGCATGATGGAGGGAGCGAAATGATAGGTTAAAACGAGAATGACCCCAAAAGCGCGCAGAAGCGAGAGCCAGACATACTTGTCAAGCGGCTGCGGCTGCTGCGTTTGTTGCGCCTGTCGCTGCCCCAGTTGCGCCTGTCGCCGTTGTGTTTGCCGTGGCTGTTGTGTCCGCCGTTGTGTTTGCTGCGGCTGCCGAGGCTGCCCCAGTTGTACCTGCCGAGGTTGTGGCGATTGTGTTTGCTGCGGTTCCCTCTGCATTATCGGCATTCCCACTGGTTACTGGTGATATGACTCGACCATTAAATGCCCAGCATATCATAATGGCGACACAGGGGACGCGGGGGCGTGGGCGAGGCGGGTTGCTGTTCACAGGGGCGTGGAGCAACCAAAATCATTTTTCTGTAAAATTATTTATACTTTCTTGAATTTTCTAAGAAAATGAATTGGAGATGTTCAAGGACGAACTGCTGGCATCGGACGTAAGCGAGCGTCAAATCACCTTCATCAATTTTGAAGAGCCGGAGATGGTCACTGCAGCGTATAAATGGCGTGAGGTTTACGATGAGATTCTCGCCAAATTGCAACCGCGCCACATGAACTATATCTTCCTCGACGAGGTGCAGGCGGTTGATGGGTGGGAGAAGATGGTCGATGGTTTACATGCCAAGAAGATTACTACGGTGATGGTCAAAGACGTGATAGCCAGACAAGGCGGCGGCAACGTTAAGACTGCAACCAATATCATGTGGTTCATGCTCGACAATATC
>JAIRZP010000107.1 GCA_031267175.1 Coriobacteriales bacterium
GGAAGAAGGCCGCGAGGATAGTGACAGGCAGCGACACGGCCAGCGGGGCCCAGCCAAAGGCGGTGGCAACGGCCAGCGTGCCAAAACCGACGTGTCCCATGCCATCGCCTATCATGGCAAAGCGCTTCAGCACGAGGGTAACGCCCAGCAGCGCGGCACAGACCGACACCATGAGGCCAACCAGCAGTCCCCGGGTCAGGAAGCCATAGGAGAAGATATCGAGGAGGGCCTCAGGCATGCCTGCACCTCTCGGCTGCTTCAGAGCGGTCTCCGGCTGCACACGTGTTCCGACCCCTCGCTGCCCTCGGAGCAGGAGCGTGCATTCTTTTAACCTCACCCATGCGCCGCTACGCCTCCTCAAAGTGAGAGAAACCGCAGATGGCGCAGTGGCCGCCGCAGGCGTCCCGCATCAAGTCCAAGCCCGTTTCACTCTCCTTGAACTCGTCCGGCGTGCCGTAGAACAGCTGACTAGCGTCCAGGAGCAAGATACGGTTAGCAAAATGCACGGCCGTATTAACGTCGTGGGTCACCATGATGACGGTAATGTGCTGCTCGCTGTTAAGCCGCTGGATCAGGGTATAGAGGTCGGCCCGGGCATGCGGATCCAGGCCGCTCATCGGCTCGTCCAGGATGAGGAGCATGAGCCCGTCCGGTGCCGTAGACAGCGCTCGCGCCAGCAGCACCCGCTGGCGCTGGCCACCGGAAAGCCCCCCGAACCATTGACGTTCCAGGGCAGCGGCACCGACAAGCGCGAGAGCCTCACGTGCCAGCCTTCTGTCCTGCTGCGTGTAAAACGGCACTGCTCCCTTGAGCCCTATGCGCCCCGACAGCACCACCTCAAGCACGGAGGCCGGAAAGCTGCCGTGAGCAAAGTGCTGCTGGGGCAGATAGCCGATGCTCGACTGCCGCAAGCTTTCGTCATACACGATAGAGCCGCCTGCTGGCTGTTTGAGCCCCAGGATGCCGTTGACCAACGTGGACTTGCCGCTGCCATTCTCGCCGACTATGCAGAGGTAATCACCCGCGGCCAGCGCAAAGTCCACGCCCTCTACCGCGACCTTTCCGTCGTAGGCAAAACTGGCGTCCTGTACGGTAAGCAGAGGGGTCAATTGAGGGCAACTTCCAGGTTGTCCGCGTTGGCCTGCATCAGGCCCACATAGGTGGCACCTGCCTCCATATCCTCCTTGGAGATATTGTGTACGGAATGAAAGAGCAGCGTCTGTGCGCCGGTTTCCTCAGCTATCGAGCGGGCAATGCGCTGATCGGAAAGCTCAATATAGAACACGACGGGAATATTCTGCTCCTTAACCGTGTCCACCAGAAAGGCGATGGTCGCCGGACTGGTATCGACCGCTGTGGAACAACCGGGAAAGGCCGCATAGTAGCTGAGCCCATAATCATCGACGAAGTAACGGATGGGGAAGCGGTCCCCAAAGACGACGGTGCTGCGCTGGGCGTTCCTGACTATCTCGGTCATGCGTGTATCGAGGGCACCCAGCTCGTCGTTAAGCTGCTCTGCATTGGCCTGGAAGAGCTCAGCATGCCCGGAGTCGAGTTCGGAGAAGGTATTCGCGAGGGAGCTCACTATTGTCTCGGCATTGCGCAGGCTGGTCCAGACGTGCTCATCGATCTCGGGCCCGGCACCTTCCTCCTCGGCTTCCTCCCCTGGTTCTTCTTCCAACTCCACGACGCCCTCCAGCTCTTCTTCCTCAACGGTCTGTACCAAATCCGTCATGCGCACCAGGGTGAGGCCGGGGTTGTCCAGCGAGGCGACGATCTTCTCCAGCCAGGCGTCCGACTCGCCACCCACATAAATGAAGACATCGGCGGTGTTGAGCAGGATGATGTCCTGGGGGCTCGGCTCAAAGGAATGGGTCTCGGCACCCGGCGGCACCAGCATGGATACCTCGGCTACCTCCCCGGCTATCGTACGCGCAAAGTCATAGGGAGCAAAGATAGAGGCGACGATGACGAGGCCATCCGGTGTGCCGGAAGCGGGCGAAGTGCCTGAAGTGCCCTGTTCAGGCGGCCCGCTGCCTCCGCAGCCCACAGCAGCAAGGGGAAGCAGCACCAGGAGGGCGGCGAGCAGAAGCCGCGACAGCCGTCTTGTTGCCTTTACCAGGGTCGTTTTATTCATGCGTACTCCAATCATTCTTCCGGACATTCGATTGCCGTTGCACCTGCTGTGGGGAATGCCACAGAGGCTACTCGCGCACAGGCAGTTCGTAAAAGAGGCCTGCCTCAGGAGACGAGCGACTGAACCAGGGCAACGACATCTTCAACGGTGCTGAGATTCTCGAGATTCTCGTCATCCAACTCCCTGCCATAGTGATCCTCCAAGGCCATGACAATCTCGATGGCGTCGAGTGAGTCGATCCCCAGGTCTTCAGCCAACCTGGCCTCAGGTACCACCTGCGACGGATCAACACCTCTGACAGAAACAAAAACCTCTCTTACCACATCAAAACTGGCCTCTGACATTGGTACTCCCTTCAAAAACTGGCAAAAAGATGGTGTGCAATGATTACTCATCGCTTCCTTCAGTGTACTTTAAGCCTCTGACGCTACAATGCAGCTGCTGTGACGGATTGCGCAATCGTGAACTCTGCGTAACCATCGCACAAACTGTATGGGTTATGATACCAAAGAGTAATCAAACAAACCTTGGAAGGAGCGTTCCTCATGGATGAACTGAAGCTGTATTACCTGCCCACCTGTCCCTACAGCCTGAAAGTACTGCGTTTCATACAAGAAAACGGCATAGCTCTCGAAATGCGTCCTACGACCGAGCCGGAAAATCGGGACTTCCTGCTTGCTCACGGAGGTAAGAACCAGGTGCCGTGCCTGTTCATAGGCGACCAAGCGCTGTACGAATCGGACGATATTATCGACTATCTCAAAGAACGGTTTATGTAAGAAGGGGTTTGACCACCATGACTGACAGCACTGACAACACTATCGATTCACCCGATCCTCAGACTTCTGCTGCACCGCCTGCGCCGCAGTCTTCAGAGGGAACACCTGGCTTTGACCAGGGAACACCACAGTCCCCACCCTATGACCTGCCTGCCCCTGTGCAGCAGCAGCTGCCCTACCAGGTTCCGACGGCGGCGCAGCAACAAGCTCAAGTGCAGCAGCAGGCCCAGGTCGGCGCGCAACAGTATGCACAGTATCCTGAACACCCTCAACATCCCCATCATAACCCGCAGTACGCGCAGCATGATCCGCAGCACCCCTATGCCCACGGAGGGCAGACAGCCCATCAGGCCGCGCAGCAGATTCCTCCCCAGCACACGCCGTATCCTGCACCGCCGGCACAAAAACGCGGTGGGAAGGGTATCGCCTTCCTCGT
>JAIRZP010000134.1 GCA_031267175.1 Coriobacteriales bacterium
CGTGCATTTGCTCACACAGTGGTAATATCGTATACATTCTGGTGGCATGCAGTTGGTTTACGGTACCATTAAACGCGGGAAATACGGTACCATGAGAGAGAGACGAAACAGGTACCGGAGCGTGACATACAATGGAGCGCGACAGGACAGAACGCGAGCAGGCAACAAAGAGATGTGAGCATGGAATACAGCGACCTTAACAGACAACCCGAGTCATTTGACGCCAATAACGTCAGCTACCTGCTTGACTCTGCCGTCCTGGCCGAGCAGGATGGCAATTCGCGTCTGGCGATTCATCTCTACTGCGCTGCCTTTGAGGCCTCGCAGGATAACGAGGACGGCATTAACGAACGCACGCTGAGTGGGCTTCGCCAGGCATGGATGCTGGCCTGCAAGCACGGCGACCGCGCCGCTGCCGAAACGATCTTCAACGATCTGGTTCCCTATAACTCCGACGAACAGACCCGCGTGGCCCTCGCAGAGCTGCAGGAGATGGCCATGGGGCAGCTGGGGCTTAACCGGGAAGAGATGGAGGACATGGCCCTCGCTCTTGCCGATGAGATCCGTGAAGCCGGCATCGACGTGGATGCTCTGGTTGGGCACTTTGACGGCATGGAGGGCCCCCTGATACAAAAAATCGATCTCAATAACATTCCTCCCTCCCTTTTGGAAGACTTGGCAGAGTCGTTTCAGGCCAGTCTGGCCGAGGCCGAAAGGCCCTCCGCAGACAATGCGAGGGCACTCCAGGCTCCGGATACGATGGGCGACGAGTTTGGCCTTGAAGACCTGCACCCTGAGTTACGCTATGCGGACCTGGCAGGTTTTGAGCAGGCAAAGGAGCGGATGCGGGCGTTTGGCATCATTGATCCCCACGATGCCGAGATGCGGAGCTTCCTCAGACAGGCGGAGTCCTTCCACGGTGTATCCGGGCCGGTGCTCACGCAGAACTTCCTGTTTGTGGGCTCTTCTCGTGAGGACTGTGGCATCTTTGCACAGGCCACGGCCAATGAGATAGGGTGGCCGGTTGTCACGATGATTGTGGATGTCAATGAGTGTGGCGACGGCACCATCAAACTCGCCGCGCCCATCAAACGGCCGTTTTTCGGGCCGCCACGCATCACCGACCTGCCCAACCCCTGCACCCTGGTCATTCAGAACATCGATATTCTCCAGCAGCTTTTCTGGAATGAGGAACAGGCTATCAATAACGGACAGGGAGCCTATGGGTTCCGGCACACGGAGGAGTATCCCAAGCCTCCCGGCATGAGCGGGCCTTCTGGCCTCCCCCCCGGCATGCCTGGTGGTGCCCATGTCTGTCCGCGTTCTCTGCAGCATGAGATACTTGGCTACCTGGGGGCGCTTTTTGCCCGGGGCGGCGTGTTTGTCATTGCTACCTCTGGTCTGAGTTCCGCGGATCATCCCCTGATACTGAGTGAGCAGCTTGAGGCCCTCTTCGGTCCGCTCAGCGAGGTAGCCGTGGAGGCTCCCAACCTGGACGAGCGTGGGCGGGTGCTCACCTCCTTCTCCGCGGATCATCCCTCCTTCCACGACCTGGACAGGGCAAGCCTTGCCCGTGTGAGCGAGGGACTGAGCCGCTACGAGATTGCAGTCAGCTGCAAGCAGGCGGTGGAAGAGGCCTATAGCGAGTCGCTCAAAAACCAGCGACATCAGATGGTCAGCCTTGAGGTCGTGCTCACGCAATTCATGCGCTATCTCGCGCAGGACTCACCTGCCTATCAGAGGGTCGAGGATTACCTTGTGGCTCTTTTTGCGGCCAATCTGGAAACACAGCTGTTGCAGACGGAGGCCATACCGCATCAAATCGTCCTCGATCTGGGGGAGGGCAACAAAAGCGGGAATGATGAGGCCGGAACCTGAGCACAGACGAGTCACTCCAGCACAGGCGCTCAGCACGGGGGCTTGACACGGGAAGCTTTTCCGTACCGAACTGTAACAGGAACACCGATAGATTGGATGAGATGGAAATCAGCAGAAGAACCGACTACGCGATTCGCCTGGTGGCCGCGTTGCTACAAAATGAGGGGAAGCCCCTGAGTGTGCGTGCGGCTGCCAAGATGCAGGATGTGCCGTATTCGTTTGCCCGGAGCATTCAACACGACCTTACCAAGAGTGGCGTCATTACGACGCTGAGGGGCTCTCATGGCGGCATGAAGTTGGCCATCGACCCCGAGGAGTTTACCCTTACCGAGCTTATCGAGACGATGCAGGGCCCTATCACGCTTGCGGTCTGCATGTCCGAGGACGGTTGGTGCCCGCGTGACAAGGACTGCGTCTTTCATTCGACGTGGGCGGGGGGCTCAAACATACTCCGCAATTACTTCTCGTCCGTTACCATCAAGGAATTACTCGAAGGCAAGCAACCGGTAACCCAGGCCTGCAAACACTGACCTGATGGAGTTCCTCTCAGCGAGCCCTCAAAAAAGGAAGGCCCATGACCCTTAAAAATCCTGCGGGAGTCAATGACCTGTTGCCTGATGCCGCCTACCGTCAGCATCAGCTGATTCGCACTGCGTTTCGCGTCTTTGGCTGCTACGGCTACCGCTACATGGAAACCCCCCTGTTTGAGAAGACGGAAGTGTTTACCCGGGGCATCGGCGAGGCCACCGATGTTGTGGGCAAGGAGATGTATTACGTGTATCCCATGAGCTCGATTGCCCGTGTGAGCGTTGAGGACACCTCGGCCCTTGAAAGCCTGGCCCTGCGCCCGGAGAACACCGCCGGCATTGCCCGTGCCGCTGTACAGCACAATCTGGTTCCGCCGGGCGCGCCTCAGGCAAAGCTGTGGTACGCCGGCTCGATGTTTCGCCATGAGCGCCAGCAGAAGGGCCGCTATCGGGAGTTTCGCCAGATTGGCGCGGAGTGCATAGGAGCCACGGAGCCTTCGGCCGACGCCGAGGTCATCGTTATGCTGCTCAGCTTTTTTGATGAGTTGGGCATTGGCCGCGAGCAGAGGGTGCTCAAGATAAACTCCATGGGAGATGAGGCCTGCCGTCCTGCCTATCGCGGTGCGGTGCGCGACTATATCCTCACCCGCGAGTCTGAGTTCTGCCCGGAATGCCAGCGCAGGGCTATAAGCAACCCTCTGCGAGCCTTTGACTGTAAGAGCGAGGCCTGCCAGGCAGCACTCAGCGATGCGCCCAGGATAACGGACTATCTCTGTGAGGAGTGCGCCTCGCAGTATGCCGAGGTCAAGCGGTTGTTGGACAGTTCCGGCCGTGCCTATGAGGAGGATCCCCGCCTGGTACGCGGCCTTGACTACTACACCCGCACCGTTTTTGAGGTGCAGGTGGACATCGGCCTGGGTACCCAGAATGCCCTCGGCGGCGGCGGGCGCTACGACAGGCTCTTGCAGGAATATGGTGCCAAACCCACACCCAGCCTCGGTTTTGCCGTAGGCTTGGAACGCATCGTGATGGTGTTGGAGGCCCTCGGACGTGCGCCTGTGCTGCCTCCTGCTGCCCGGGTGTTTGTCGCAGCGGTTGATGAGGACGCGCGCTCTGAGGCCTTTGCCCTGGCCTTGAAGCTGCGCGAGGCCGGGGTGAGTGTGGAGCTGGATCATCAGGCGCGCTCGCTCAAATCGCAACTCAAGGTGGCCGATAAGATTGGCGCTGGGTTTGTGGTGATTCTGGGCCCTGATGAGAAGGCCCAGGGCTGCTATACCCTGAGGGATATGACCGATGGCACGCAACTGACAGTGACTCACGAACAACTCTTGGAGTATGTAAGGGAAGGACAGGCAAGTACAGCATGACAAGTTACCTCAACAGATACAGTATGCACACCAGGACCTGCGGGCAGCTACGCACCGAGGACGCGGATCCCACACAGGACGTGATTCTGTGTGGCTGGGTCGGACATCGCCGCGACCACGGTGGTCTGATCTTTGTTGACCTGCGTGATCGCACCGGCATTGCCCAGATAGTATTCGACCCCGATGTGTGCTCGCCAGAGGTATTCGCAGCGGGTGAGCGGATGCGCCCGGAGTGGGTGTTGCGCGTATCGGGATACGTACGCAACCGTCCCGAAGGCACCGCTAACCCCGACATGGCCACCGGTGAAGTTGAGCTCATGGTGCGCGAGGTGGAGGTGCTCAATACCTCCGAGACACCGCCTTTTGCCATCGTCGATGGCATCGAGACGGACGAACTCACGCGTTTGCACTGGCGTTATCTCGACATTCGACGCCCGGAGGTGCTGAGCGCGCTGCGCCTGCGCTCGGATGTTGCTGCTGCCTTGCACGCCGCCTTGAACAAACGCGGGTTCTTGGAGGTGGAGACGCCCATCCTCGGCCGTTCCACCCCCGAGGGTGCCCGCGACTATCTCGTGCCCTCCCGCGTGAATCAGGGCAGGTTCTATGCGCTCCCGCAAAGCCCGCAACTCTATAAGCAGCTGTTGATGGTGGGCGGGGTAGAGCGTTACTATCAGATAGCGCGTTGCTTCCGGGACGAGGACCTGCGCGCCGACCGGCAGCCGGAGTTTACCCAGCTCGATCTGGAGATGAGCTTCATATCCGAGGATAACGTGCTCGACCTCATGGAAGCGGTCATGTGGGAGGTGCTGGAAGCGGCCGGCGTTGCGGTAGCAGAACATCCTGACCTGGGTGAGGCTCGTCTGACCTCTGTGCCGGTTGAGACCGGTGTGCAGGATACCGTGAGTTTTCCTCTGCCCCGTATGTGCTATAGGGAGGCCATGGGCCGCTTTGGCAATGACCGCCCGGACATTCGCTTTGGGCTGGAGCTTGTGGACATCTCTGAGCTCGTGGCAGACTGCGGCTTCAAGGTCTTTTCCGGTGCTGTCAAGGCTGGCGGCGTTGTCAAGGCCATCAACGCAAAGGGCGCGGGCAGCCTCTCCCGTGGCGAGATAGACAAGCTCGGAGAAGTGGCCCTGAGCCACGGTGCCAAGGGCATGGCCTGGATAGCCTTTGCCGCGGACGGCGAGGCAAAAAGCCCCATAATCAAGTTTCTCGGGAGCGAGGTGCTGGAGGCCATCAAGCTGGCCCTGGACGTGGATCCGGGCGATCTCGTGGTCTTTGGTGCCGACAGCTTTGACGTGGTCTCCGCCTCGCTCAGTGCCGTGCGCCTCGCTCTGGCTGATGTCCTGGGCATCGAGCGCGCTGGGCATCGGCTGTGCTGGGTCGTGGACTTTCCCCTGTTCAAGTACGACGCTGAGGCCAAGCGGTTTGTGGCCAACCATCATCCCTTTACGCTGGTTAAGGCGGAGGATGTGGATAAGCTGGAGACCGACCCGGCTGCCTGCGGCTCCTATTCGTATGACCTCATCATGGATGGGCACGAAGTGGGCGGCGGCACCCTGCGTATCCACTCCCGCGAACTACAACTGCGCGTGCTGAGGGCCATGGGATTTACCGAAGAAGAGGCGGAGGATCAGTTTGGCTTTCTGCTTGATGCCCTGGCCTTCGGAGCGCCTCCGCATGGCGGCATCGCTCTGGGACTTGATCGCTTGATTATGCTGCTCGGCGGCTTTGAGTCCCTGCGCGACGTCATCGCCTTTCCCAAGACCTCCAGCGGCGGAGACCCCTTAACCGGTGCCCCCACCACCGTAGAACCACGCCAACTCCGAGAACTCGGAATCCGATTGAGTTGAGTGTAGTGTGTTTTTTAACCGGGGCCCCCGCAACGCTTGAACGAGCGAAGCGAGTGAGCGTTGTGGGGAGAGGAGCAGCCACGAAGCGGGCGGAGCTTCAGCGCTCTTGGCTGAAATGGAGTCTGAGCGGAGTGTGCTGCGACGACTGGTGCCCTCTGCAGGATTCGAACCTGTGGCCTTCTGCTCCGGAGGCAGACGCTCTATCCCCTGAGCTAAGAGGGCACGTGTACCATTGTATCCTATCTGTAGTATCAGTTCGTCAGACAAAACCAACATAAAGAGATTGTATCCGTGACTGAAGCACTGTACATAACTTCCATGTCTTCCCTGGGATCCGGCATCGCGCGCACGCAAGACGGCAAGACGGTGTTTGTAGACGGTGCCGTCGTGGGAGACAGCATTGAGCCGCACACGGTTCAATGCCATGAAAGGTATGACGTGTGTGAGAGCTATGCGCTGCTGGAGCCTTCTCCCCAGCGTGTTGTGCCCCCCTGTCCCTACGCTGGAGTCTGCGGCGGCTGCCCGTGGCAGGTGCTTGCATACGAGGAGCAGCTAAGGTGGAAGCGGCAGTTCGTGGTCGATGCCCTGGAGCGTATCGGCAAGGTCGCTGGCAGCAGAGCGCTGGTAGGGGAGTGCGTGCCCTCGCCAATGCAGTGGCATTATCGCAACAAGGTCGAGCTGGGTGCCTTCACACAAAAAGAGGGGCTCTGCCTGGGTCTCCACAAGAGGGCGAGCAAGGAGCTCACTCGTATAGACGCGTGCCTGCTGTTGCCCAAGCCGCTGGCGACAGTCCCGAGAAAACTCGCGGGGACACTCACCTACAGTCTGCGAGGCGCAGAGCAAAACCTTTCGCGCGTCGCGGTGCGGAGTTCACGCAACACCGGCGCTGTCGAGTTGGAACTTTTCATGCTGCCCTCGGGGATTAATCGCTCACTTGTGTTCAAGACCCTCAAGCATAACGTGAAACTCTCCAGCTTGGTGCGGGTCATCATTGCTGGTAAGCAGGCCGAACGCAAGGTCAAGCAGGTCGAGGTCTTGAGTGGTGCGGGCTATTGGCAAGAAGAGCTGGCTGACAACAACTACAAGGTGAGAGCGCCTTCCTTCTTCCAGACCAACAGCGCCGTTGCCGAGGCCATGATAGCCCATCTGGAAGCACTGTTGGATACGCTCGGCCTTGATGCTTCGGCGCATGTGGCCGATCTCTACAGCGGTGTGGGCACCTTTACCCTGCCGCTGGCCAGGCGCTTCAACCAGGTAACCGCTATTGAAGGCTCTGGCTCCGCAATCGGCGATCTCCGGCGCAACCTTGCCAAGGCTGGGCTTGAGGCGGAGGTCATCGGGGGCGACGTGGCGCGGGAGCTGCCCGAGCTGGCACCGGTGGAACTGGCGGTGGTTGACCCGCCCCGTAAAGGCCTTAAGCCTGAGGCAGTTGAGGCCCTGCTGGAGTGTGGTACCTCCCATCTTGTCTACGTATCCTGCA
>JAIRZP010000137.1 GCA_031267175.1 Coriobacteriales bacterium
CAGGCGCAGTATGCGTACACACCGGATGCGAGTTCCGGAACCTACTACACGGTAAGCTTTGAGCTGGGCTCCCTGGGCCGATACAATCAGATGCCGGCTACGAGTTTTCTCGTTGCGAGCGGCAGTAACCTGAACAGTCTCAATATCGATGGGTCTCCAGTAGTTTTTACTGCTGCGAATTACGAAATCGGCAACATAACTCCCGCACAGGACTTTGAGTTCGTCGGCTGGTCGCCTGTGGTTGATGCAACCGCACCGGTCTACGCCGACCGCGTCTATCAGGCCCAGTTCTCTTATGAGCCGGAGGGGGCTTCTGGCATCACGTACACGCCTCTCGAGGTGCATGAGACCGAACCTGGGGCTTATGAGATACAGGCGACCGGGTATGTTGGCTACTATGACGGAGCGCCGCACGGCATCCACTATACGCTGGGCAGCAATCTCGATCTCGTGCGGGATAATATCCAGATGTACTGGAAACTGATGCCGCCGGCGAGTCCCTCTCCCTCTTCAAACTCAGTGGGAACCACCGGGTTTCTCGCAGAAGCGATACCGACGGGAGGGGGGGGGCTTTCGCCAGATCAGATCCGCGTCTACGCTGGAGAGCCTGTCTCGTTCTCGGCGAGCGATTATCTCATCGGACTCCCCCCGGATGAGACCAACGTCATCGATGAGGAAGCCGACATCGTCTTCCTGGCAGACGGGATGAATCCGGGTGAGATAGACCTGCACATCACCATCAAGCCGCGACCGCTCGTACCAACGGCCACCCACGCGGAGATGACGGTGGATGACGGCATTCCGCTCCGCGAGACCTATGGCCTCACGATGGGCTACGACGACAAGAAGGCCGATGGCACGCTTATAGGCGACGGCTTCAGTTTTGCGGGCCACGAGGGCGAGTTCGCCCTGGACGGCGTGCCCTTGACCACCACGTATATACAGGGCGACCCCGAGGGCAGCTATCCCATCTATGCCAAGGCGGGTGTCTATGGCAACTACGAGATATACGAGGGCACCGAAGGGGATTGGCCGAACTTCCCCGGCTGGCGTTTTGCTGGCGTGGTGGAGGTAAAGGCTCCGTCGAGCGAAAAACCCATCGACGAGGGCGGCGACACTACCGACAAGAGCCCCGTGGTGGACAGCCCCCGCGGCACTATGCCCTCAACGGGTGACACGGTCGGCCCACCGCTGCTGCTGGCACTGTGTGCCACGCTGCTGGCGGGCCTCGCTCTGGTGGCGTTCTCTCTGTATAGAAACAGAACGTCAAGGGCAGGCCAAAGGCCACGCCCCCGGCTACCCAGAGCGAGGGACTAAAAATCCCAAAAAGTTTCAAAAAAAGTTTCTGCTTCTTTACAAATAAATAACAGTCTGGTGTGTTACACTGTACCAGGGTCAAAAATGACCCAAAGTTTGGCGGTAGGCTGCACCTGGCGGTACACCTATCGCGTGTGTTTGCTCGGAAGGGCTCAATAGAAAGGCAAGACATGGCAGAAGGCAAGGTAAAGTGGTTCAACCCGGACAAAGGTTATGGATTCATCGCGCGCGATGAAGGAGAGGATCTCTTTGTCCACTACACCGAAATCCAGGGAGACGGATTCAAGACCCTGGAGGAGAACGCGGATGTCGAGTTTGACATCACAACGGGCCGAGAGGGCAAGCTTCAGGCGAGCAATGTTCGCATATTAGTAGGCTAGGCTCTCACAAAATCCTCAGCGATAAAGGCGGCCGTAGGGCCGCCTTTTCACGTGCCCACGACTTATGTGCCTGGATGCGTTAGAATCCAAACATGACCAGAGACACAAACAGCACTCCCGACAACACCATCGTCAGCACTACCGGCAGCACCTTCGACTCGCCAGACGCCCACACCACCAGGGTGCTCCTGCATTGCTGCTGCGCCCCCTGCACGCTGGTACCGCTTGCCTCGCTGCTGGAAGAGGGCTGGCAGGTCTCCCTCTATTTCTACAATCCCAATATTCATCCAGAAGAGGAATACGTAAAGCGCCTCGGCATCTTGCAGGAGTATGCGAAGGAACGCGGCATGCCGCTTTCTGTGGGGGTCTATGACCCCGAGGCCTGGGAGAGGAATGTGGGTGTCCACGGCGGGCCCTACCCGCTTATTACCGGGGCAAGCGACTACACCACCATGAAGACGGCCAGGACAGCCCGTTGCAAGGCCTGTTATCACCTGCGCTTTGAGGCATTGGCGACCCACGGCAGAGCAACGGGAGAGCACGCCCTCGACACCACCCTCACCATCTCTCCCTATCAAGCTACCCGTGAGGCAAGGGAAGTGTTGACGCAACACGCCGCAGCCCAGGGACTCCGAGCGCTTGCCACTGACTGGCGGAGCTTTTACGCCGAGGCCACGCAGAGGTCACGAGCACTCGGGATGTATCGCCAGAACTACTGCGGCTGCCACTATTCCCAGCAGGAAGCCGAAATCGAACGGCAGGCACGCAAGACAGCTAAACAGGCAGGCAGGGCATGAGAACCGAATCCTTTGATTACCTCCTGCCGGACGAGCTGATTGCCCAGAGCCCCGCTCTGCCGCGCGAGTCGTGCCGGATGCTTGTGTTGCAGCGCAGCACGGGCCGCCTCGAACACAGGGTCTTTTCCGATATGCCGGACTACGTCGGCGAGGGCGATGTCTTGGTGGTCAACAGCACCAAGGTCATGCCGGCGCGCCTTACGGGACAGAAGGCTGACACCGGTAGTGCCGCCGAACTGCTCCTGCTTCGTCAACTGCCCTCGGAGTATGTGCCCCCGCATACCGCCCCTTGTCCCTACAGACTCGCTGCTCTGAGGACAGACACCGCTCAGGAGCAATACTGGGAGGCCCTCGTCAAACCCGGTCGCCGCCTGAAGCCCGGGAGCCGCATCCTCTTTGAGGGCCTCGTGGCCGAGATAGTCGATTGGACCAGCGAGGATGGCAAGGGCAGCAGAATAGTCAGGCTCACCTTATCTGATACCACAGGTGACACGCCAAGCGGTTCCAGAAGCATTGCCGATACGCTGCAGCGTCTGGGCACGCTGCCGCTACCGCCCTATATCAAAGACTACACGGGCGATACCTCGCTCTACCAGACCGTGTACGCGTGCGAGCAGAACTCTGCAGCGGCTCCTACCGCCGGCCTGCACTTCAGCGAAGAGCTCTTGCAGCGGGTACAGGCTCAGGGCTGCGGCGTTGCCTCCGTGTGTCTGGAGATAGGCCTGGATACCTTCCGGCAGATTGCAGAGGAACATATCGACGATCACCTTATCCACAGCGAGCGCTATACCGTGCCCGAAGAGACCGTGCAGGCAGTTGTTACCGCACGGCAAAATGGTGGACGCGTTATCGCGGTAGGGACCACGGCGGTACGGGCGCTTGAGAGTGCCGCACAGGATACTGCTGCCCCAGACACTCTCAGCACTGGCAAGGCCCCCGATGCCTGCACTACCTCTGACCTGACGGACCTGCAACGGGCAGCACATACACGGTGCACACTGCGGCCGGTGAGCAGGGAGCAAACACGGCTCTACATCACTCCCGGCTATCGGTTCAGGGTCGTCGACGCGCTGCTCACGAACTTCCATACGCCTCGCTCCACGCTCATGGTGCTGGTTGCGGCCTTTGCCGGACACACACCCATAATGAACGCCTACCGAGTGGCTCTTGCACAACGCTACCGCTTCCTTTCGTTTGGCGACGCGATGCTGCTCCTCTGATTGCGAGTACCCATGAATCCATACTTCAGCTTTGAACTACAGGCCACCGACCCCCAAAGCGGCGCCCGGGCTGGCTTGCTCCATA
>JAIRZP010000202.1 GCA_031267175.1 Coriobacteriales bacterium
AGGCGGATGCGCAGGGTGGCGGGGTCTACCATCTCGTCGAGCTTGATAGCCGTGTAGGGCTTGCCTGCCGCCTGGATTATCTGCTGGATGGCAGGGACGGTGAGCGCGTCAACGCCGCAGCCAAAGGAATGGAGCTGTACGGCGTGCAACCGGGGATGCCTCGCCACAAACTCCGCCACCTGGTACAGACGCCCGGCCTGGGTCCAGTCCAGAGCAGGAAGGCCGACGTCATCCGTACTCGCCGCAGCATGCTGTTCGGGAGAGGGGGAACGGGGCTCTCCTGTTCCGCTGGAGCGCGTGGAGCAGCAGCCCCGCTCTCCCTCTTCTCTTGACCAGGCAAGCGCCGCCCGCTCCAGACTGGCCGTGCTGAAGACCGCGTAACCCATTGCTGCCAGCAGCCTGTCGACCGTATGGTTGATGCCGGGGTCGCTGTGATAGGAGTGAGCCAGGAGCACGATGCCCAGGCCGCTCTCCTCCTCCAGCTGCTCCAAGGCGGCCTCTGCCCTCTGCCAGAGCTGCTCACAGCTGTGTTGCTCAGCGTCAGAGGCAGCGGAACACGCCGCGGCGATTGCCTCATCTGAAGCTGCCTTGCCTGCCTGCCTGAGCAGCTCGCGCACCTCGGCGGCACTCGGCAGCGGCCCGGCCAGGCAGGTAGAGAGCAGTGTGGCCCTGCCTTCTGAGAAGGCCTGCAGATCAGGGGATGCCAGGTGACCATAGTCGCAGACAACCGGACATTGCCTGCTGTCTCTCCCGTTTTCCACAGTGTGTTCTCTCTCAAACCTCGGCATAAAGACACAGTCAGCGCCGTTCTCGAGGGAGTGCCTGATATGCCCATGCATGAGCTTGGCCGGATAACAGACCGTCTCGGATAACACGGAGGCAGCACCCAAACGGTAGAGCTCCCCGGAGCTCTGCTGCACGGGCAACACGGTAAAGCCGAGTTTAGAGAACAGCGTACGCCAGTAGACCAGGTGCTCGTACACACCCAGCACCGGGGGAATCGCCAGGAGCGGGGAGTCCTCAAGGTGGTGGGACTCTGCCGCCTCGGCGGATTGTGCCCGAACGCGCAACTCCTGCTCATAGGCCATGAGGTTGCCTGCCTGCTGTGCGAACCTGCCCTCAGAGTGTGACGGAGCTGCATGATTGAGCTTGGCAGCCGCCCACCGTGCGCCCCGTTCGCACCGATTGCCACTCACAAACACGCGATCCTCCACAGTGCTGGCCTGGCCCTTCTGCTTGCCTCTCTCCGCTTTGCTTTCCCGCGCATTCTGGCCGCCGATGCTCTCCTTCTCAAAGAGCAGCTCGGACGGCAGGGGCTGGCGCTTACCCTCGTCGGCAAGGTAGAAGCTGCTCACCGCGAGGTTGCAGGCATTGGTACAGGCCTCACAGCGCAGCGTGCTCTGCTTCTGCTTGAGCGTTGCCAGCTCGTAAGGGCCGAGGATTGTGGACGTCCAGGCAGCGTCAGCAGCGGCACGTTGTTCAAGGTACTCATCGCGTGCCAGCAGGGCGGCGCCGTAGGCTCCCATCAGATGGGCGATGTCCGGTCGCACGACCTCCAGGCCACTTTCCAGCTCAAAGGCGCGGAGCACCGCGTCGTTCATGAACGTGCCGCCCTGCACGACGACCCGTGTGCCCAGCTGATTGAGGTTGCTCACTCCCATGACCTTGTAGAGGGCGTTGCGCACCACGGAGTAGGCGAGTCCGGCGCTGATGTCGGCGGTGCTTGCGCCCTCCTTCTGCGCCTGTCGTACGCGCGAGGTCATGAACACCGTGCAGCGTGTGCCCAGATCCACCGGGCTCGTGGCCCCCAGCGCTTCCTCGGCAAAGGTCCACTTTGTGTGGCCGAGCGAGCGCGAAAAACCCTGGATGAGCGCCCCGCAGCCGCTCGAACAGGCCTCGTTGAGCATGATGTCCTCTATCTGCCCGTTACCCAGACGCAGGCATTTGATGTCCTGGCCGCCGATGTCCAGCACAAAGCTGGCGTCGCCAGAGAACTCCTGGGCCGCGCGCAGATGGGCCACCGTCTCGACCTCGCTGGAGTCCAGGCAAAACGCCGTCTTGAGCAGGTCCTCACCGTAGCCACATACCAGAGAGCGCCGTACCGTGGTGAGCGGTGTGCCACCGTACTCACGCGGCGAGGCGCGGTAAAACTCGTCGAGGGTCTCCCGCATGGTCTCCACCACATCGCCCTGGTTGTTTTTATAGGCGCTGTAGAGCAGCTTGCCGGTGGCGTCGATGGCAGCCAGCTTGAGCGTTGTGGAACCGGCGTCTATGCCAACAAAGACCTCTCCCTCATAGTCCATGAGGCGAGAGCGCGCCACCTGGTTCTCCGCGTGGCGTGCCTTGAAGGCCGCAAGCTCCTCCGCATTGGCAAAGAGCGCCGGCAATCTCCCAAAACTGCCTTCCTGTTCCTGCGGGAGTGCGTCAATGCGGTCTTTGAGCTGCTGCAAGGTGAGTGTGGCCGGGGAACCTTTGCCCTCTCCCGCACTCTGAGCGTAATCGCCCGCACTCAGGGCCGCTCCGGAGGCCACGAACAGATGGGCGTTTTCGGGCTTGAAGGTCTGGGCGTGAGAAAGGCCCAGAGTCTTGCGAAAACGCTGCACCAGCTCCGAGTAGACCTCGCAGGGGCCGCCCAAAAAGGCCACGTTTCCTTCGATGGCACGCCCGCAGGCCAGCCCGGTGATGCACTGGGTCACGATGGCCTGCATGACGGAGGCCGCAATGTCGCTCTTACGCGCGCCGGCATTGATGAGCGGGCGCACATCGGCCTGGGCAAAGACCGCACAGCGCGACGCAATGGGATACAGATGCATATGGGCGCCCGCCAGAGCGTTGAACTGCTTTGCCTTGACACCCAGCATGCCACACATCAGATCGAGAAAGCCCCCGGTGCCTCCGGCACAGCTGCCGTTCATCCTCTCCTCCACGGTACCGCGCAAAAACAGGATCTTGGCATCCTCTCCGCCGAGTTCTATGGCAACGTCCACCTCGGGCAGGTAGCACTGCAGGGCACGGCGCGAGGCAATGACCTCCTGCACATAGGCAAGCCCGAGATCCTGGGCAAACCGCATGCCCGAAGACCCCGTGACACACAGCTGCACCTCGTGGTTTCCAAAGCGCCAGATAGTGTTGCCCAAAAGTTCGCTGAAGGTCCCCAGAACGTTGGATTTATGCAGGCAGTACTGCGAAAACACAAGCCTGTCCCTCTCGTCTAGAAGAGCCATCTTGGCGGTCTTTGACCCTATGTCGATGCCCAAACGATACATGATTATTGTTAGTGCTCCGTTAAGCCTAAAACTACCATTATCTGCTTGCTCCTTTTCCACATTGCTGCGTTGTCCTCAGTCGCATTACCGCCAGTAGGGCTCCTTCGTCCGCCTTGCACTGTGAAAAA
>JAIRZP010000020.1 GCA_031267175.1 Coriobacteriales bacterium
TCGTTGGCCTATTCGGTTGACACGGTGCTGACCTGGAGTTCCTGGCTCACGCCTGTCAACCTCTTTTTCTCTGCCCTGCTTGCCGGCCCCGTCATCGCCGTGCTGACCTATGCCTGCGCCGGGTTGGAGTTACGGCGTCTCTCTCTTGCCTGCACACTGCTTGCGCTTGTGGCCCTCGTACTGGGCACCGTCTTTCTCGTGATACACGAAAACAGCCTGGCAGCCATCACCAACTACGAGTTCTCTGCGGCCGATCTTCTGCCCACCTACACCACGACGATAGTGGTTCATGTCATCAGCGGTGGCCTGGGCGTTGCTCTCGCGTTCAGTTCCCTCCGACAAAGACTCAGCAGGAACAACCGGCTCCTGTTGCTGGTGTGTTCCTGCCTGTGTCTGCTTATTGCCGTGTTCCTTCCGCGCGTGGCCTTTTACGCGCTGCATATGACGGCGGGTTTTTAACCGACCCTCCTTTGCCAGCCTTTGTTGACAAGGCAACGCCCCCTGCCGGAGTTGCAGGGGGCGCGTCGTTCTCACGGGTGAGGGGTACTGCTTGCTCTGGCGCTAGCGGACGAAGGCCGCCACCTCAAGTATTTCCTTCTCGTTGGCCACCTTGCCCGCTGTGTCTCCTGGCTGCTTGGCCGCGGGACAGGGCTTGATGACGAGTGACGGATAGGTTTCATCCGCCGAGGGAAGCGGCGCTATGGCCGCGTCGGTGCCGTAGGTGGCGCGCAATTCCTCAACCTCGCCAAAGTTGAGGGCCCGGAGTGGGCAGGCCTCAACACACACGGGGCTCGCACCCTCGGCTATGCGTTCGGCGCAGAGGTTGCACTTTATCGCCTTGCGCCGCTCTTCGTCAAGCAGGGGAGCGCCGTAGGGACAGGCGTCCACGCACGAAGCCTCGCCCGTGCAGAGTTCCTCATCGATACTGACGATGCCTGTTTCTGCGTCCTTGGAGATGGCGCTTTGGGGGCAGGCCGCAAGACAGGCCGGCACCTGGCAATGATTGCACGCGACAGAGACATGGTATGAGAAGCAATCCGTGGTATAACTCCCGTTATCCTGTGCTGCCCACGTACCGCCCTCATAGTCGTAGACCTTGCGGAAGGTGAGGTTCTGGGGAAGATCCTTGTAGTCCTTGCACGCCATCACGCAGGTTCTGCAACCGGTGCAGCGTGTGTTGTCAAAATAAAATCCGTATTGTGCCATGATGCCTGCCTCCTTATGCCTTCGCTACTTGCACGACCATGGAATGTGCCGGGCCGTTGCCCTTGGCCAAGGGTGTTGGCCGGTAGGTGGTCAGTGTATTGACGCAGCCACCCTCGTCTATCCTGTCACCGCTCATCGAGGCCTGATGCCAGGCACCCTGCGGTATCGCGATGGTTCCGGGAATAACGCGCGGCGTTACGCGGGCCTCGATGCGTATCTCGCCGGCCTTGCTCTTGACGGAACACCAGTCTCCGTCCTTGATCTGCCGGGTATCAGCGTCGAGGGGGTTGACCCAGATTTGCTGACGGGCGATCTGCTCAAGCTCGGGGATAAACCCAAAGGACGAATGCGTACGGCTCTTATGATGGAAGCCACAGCAGTAGAGCGGGAACTCATCACTCACCGCGCCGTAGCCGTCGGGCCCCGGGGTAAACAACGGGAGCGGATTGATGACCTCGTCCTCCCGGAGCTCCCAGGTATTTGCCAGGTCCGCCAGGCTCTCTGAGTAGATCTCTATCTTTCCGGATGGGGTAGAAAGCGGGTTGCCGGCAGGATTGGCGCGAAAATCCGCGAGACCGATGGCCGGGGGAAGGGCTTCCTTGTAGATGCCCTGCTCGAGCATTTCCTCCCACGGGGGCATGTCACTGTTGGCCGCCGCGCCCTCCTCATAGAGGAACTGCACCCACTCATCGTGCGTGCGCCCCTCGGTAAACTCCTCCCGCTTATCAAAGCGCTCGGCAATGTCGGCCATGACATCGTAGCTGGAGCGATTCTCAAACGGAGGCTCCTGGGCCGGCCCGCCTACGCCCACGGCGGTGTAGTATTCCGCATAGCCCTGTGTCTGCATGTTGAGCTGCTCGGCGCGCATGGCATCGGGGAGCAGAATGTCGGCATATTTTGCCGAGTCGGTCATGACCGTGTCCCACACCAGGATGAACTCGCACTTGCTCTCGTCGGCGAGTATCTCGTGGGTGTAGTTGATGTCGCCGTGCTGGTTGGTCATGCAGTTGCCGGCGTAGTTCCAGAGGAACTTGATGTCGGTGCCAAGCTTGTCGCCGCCGAGGATGCCCGCGTTAAGCGCCGTCATGTCCCTGCCGTGATCGATGGCGTTGAGCCATTGGTAGCAGGGGATGGTAATCTCGACGGGGTTATCGCCGGCGGGGAGGCTGCCAACCAGATAGGTGGGAGGCTCGGCCTCGCGCATGCCGGTGTTGGTGCCTGCGAGGCCAATCTTGCCGGTGACCAGGGGGAGCATACAGATGGCGCGCGTTGCGTCCTCGCCGTTGGTGTGCCGCTGCGGGCCCCAGCCCTGACAGACAAAGGGTGCCTCGGCCGCGGCAATATCGGCGGCCAGTTGACGGATCCTGTCCGCGGGAATCTGGGTGATGGAGGCTGCCCATTCGGGTGTCTTCTCCACGAGGTCATAGCCCGTGCCCATGATATAGTCGGTATAGGATTTGTTCTGGCCCTTGGCCGACTCCGGCATGCTCTCTTCATCAAAGCCCACGCAGGCCGTATGGAGAAAGTCCAGATCCACCTGGCCCGCAGCCATGAGTTCGTGCACCAGCGCACTCACCAGGGCGGCGTCGGTGCCGGGACGGATGGGCAGCCACTCATCGGGGTAGCCCGAGCTCGTCTCGTTCAAGCGATAGTCGATGTTGACTATTGTGCCACCGCGCGCGTACACGGCCTCGCGCACCCGCGCAAAGTCCCAGACGGCATTGGCACCACCCATGCGGGTCTCGGCCGGCGAGTTACCAAACAGGATGACGAGGTCGCTTGCCCGCTCTGCCTCGCTGAAGGAGGAGGCATTGACGTTGTCGTAGGGCGAGAAGTTCTCTCCATACATAAAGGGCATGACGGCGCTCATCATATTGGTGGAGTAGTCGTAGTGCTCTACCACGCATCCGCCGAGGACGTTGAGCAGCCTCGTAGACGGATTGCCGGTGGCGGAGTACATGCCGGTCGCATAGATCTTATGAATGGCCTCGTTGCCGTAGGTCTCGATGGTGTAGCGCAGTTGCTCGGCAATCGTGTCGATGGCCTCCTCCCATGAAATCTGCTCAAACCTGCCTTCGCCCCGTGCTCCCACGCGCTTCATGGGATACTGGAGCCGGTCAGGGCTGTTTATCCAGCGTCTCATTGAGCGGCCGCGTAGGCAGGCTCGGGCCTGAAGGTCGGTGCTTCCGGTGTTGTCCGTTTCCATGTAGACGATTTTGCCGTCCTGCGAGTGCCATCTGAACGCGCAATTGCTGCCGCAGTTGACGTTGCATTGACTCCATGCAACGGTCGTGGCCGCACTGCTGTCCGTGCCCTCACCTTCTGTGCGCGCTTCCGGGGCACACCCGAAAAGCGACAGCGGCCCAGCCAGCCCAGCGCCGGCTACGGCCAGTCCGGCGAGTGAGCCTTTGACGAATGTTCGCCGCGAAAGGTCACTCACCGCCTGCTTGGCTTGTTTGCTCATGGTTCCTCCTTCGATCCTATTGCCAATAGGGTTAAGATACGAAAATTGACGGTAAAATGAATCGCATAACGCATGTGATTTAAGGTAAAAGTGCTGGTATCGCGCCCCACAATCCATTAGCATACCAGTAGGTTCTCAAATGGTTATGGAGGAGAAGCTTATGCTGTCGGCGTTAAGGCCACACGTGTCAAGTTGGGGATACGCGCTGTTCCTCACGATTAACGCCACCTCGATATGGGGCGGGATCTTTCCCTTTCTTCCCCTCGAGTTCCAGACCGATGCGGTGACGCTGACCTTTTTCCTCGCGCAGGCCTTTGCCTTTGGCGGGGCCTTTGTCGCCAGCGCGTTTGGGTCGTACTTCTTCCCCCGTGGTGCTCGGATAATGCTCGTGTCTCTGAGTGCCCTGCTCGTGTTTGCGGGATCGGTCTGTCTGATAGCGGCCATGTATCTGTCTGAGTTTACCATGATTCTCACCGCAGGGGGCGGCATCTTTCTGGGCGTCGGCTGCGCGGGGATGTTCATGCTGTGGCAGCGCTATTTTGCCTCACTGGGCGCAAAGCCCGGCAATCTTCGGCTGATTATCGGTACGGCCATCGCTCCCATCATCTACTTTGCCCTGCACGTGGTGCCCATTGCGCTTACGGCCTTTCTCATTCCCCTGATCTTTGTGCCGCTATGCGCGCTCTGCGTCTCGCTGAGTGTTCGCGAGATGAAGATAGACCAGCCGATGTTTGAGGATGTGCCGAGAATGCATCCCAAGGTGTACCGGCAGACGGTAAAAGACCATTGGAGAAGCGCGCTCTGTGTGGGCTCGCTTGCCTTTGCGAGCGGCGTTATCCGGAGCATAGCGCTCGTGCATCAAGAGGTGTTTGAGATAGTCAATATCAGTTCCATGATAGGTTCTCTCGTGTCTGCCGTTGTCCTGCTCATCGTGTGGTTCCGCTTCAGTGTTCGCTTCAATCTCACCTCGGTGTTCCGCGTGGTGTACCCCATCGTGATTACGGGATTCCTCCTCCTGCCCTTTCTCGGGGCCTACTACCTCAACCTGTTCGCGGCGCTCACCTATATGATATTCTCGCTCGTGCTCATGCTCATGATGATACAGAGCGCCCAGATAGCGCGTGACCGCGGCATCAACCCCGTCTTTATCTACGCACTGTTTGGCAGCGTGGCTTATATCATGCAGAGCCTCGGCTTTCTTCTCGGGTGGTTCTCTGACGAGCTCTCCGTGTTCAGCGCCGACTGGCTGTTTGTTATCGCCATGCTCTCGAGTTATGTGTTGGGCATCACGCTCCTGGTGGCAAGCGGCACGCTCTTCCGGAGCCTCACGGGTAAGGCGGCCGCCGGCTCTGATCCCATAGAGTTCATCTCGCTCAAACGTGCGGTGGCTGGCCCCGGCCAGGCCACGGAGCTCGCAGGGGTAGCCGAGGAGGGAGGCACGACGCTGCCAACGGGGCCGGCAAAGCGCCACACGATAAAGCGGCACCGGCCTTCGCCCTCGGAGGATTACGGCGTTATACGGGACAGGGTCACCAAGCAATCCCTCGTGCTGCGCGACCGGTTTGGCCTGTCATCGCGCGAGGCGGAGGTCATGGAGCTCATCGCGCGCGGCAACAGCGTGGCAACCATCACCGAAAAGCTCGTCATATCAGAAAACACGGTGAGAACTCACTCGCGGCATATCTATACCAAGCTCGACATCCACAAACGGCAGGAGCTGCTCGATCTGCTCGAAAGCATGGATCCGGGCGAAGGGCAGCAGGAGTACCGGCCCCAGGGCTGACCGGC
>JAIRZP010000048.1 GCA_031267175.1 Coriobacteriales bacterium
TCATTGCACACCATCTTTCGGCCAGTTTGCACCAGCTCTGCCCGTGCGCATGACGCCATTACCGCAAGTAGTGACGTCATACGCCCGAACAGACCTGGCACAAACTGACTCGAAATCTGGCGCACAAGCATTAATCATCGTCTCCCTACCTTTGACTGCCTATCAGTATACCCCCTTGAGCACGCAAAGAGAAAGGCCGGACGTCTTGTGAACATCCGACCTTTCCGGGAGTCTTGCGTAAGAGGCCCTGAGCCAGCTCAGAAGATGTTGTGCAGCAGGCCGCCGTCCTGGGCTATGAAGAAGGGCACAAAGACGAGGGAGACCACGGTCACCACCTTGATGAGGATGTTGATGGAGGGGCCCGAGGTGTCCTTGAAGGGGTCGCCCACCGTGTCGCCGACAACGGCCGCCTTGTGGGCCTCTGAGCCCTTGCCGCCGTGCGCGCCCGTCTCGATGAACTTTTTGGCGTTGTCCCAGGCACCGCCTGCGTTGGCCATGTAAACACTCATGAGGAAGCCGCAGGCCAGCACGCCGATGAGGAAACCGGCCAGGATGTTGACATCGATAAGGCCCAGCACCGGCGGAATCAGCACGGCGAGTATGCCCGGCAGCATCATCTCGCGGAGCGCCGCCTTGGTGGAGATGCGCACGCAGGCCTCCGTGTCGGGCTCGACACCCGGCTCGCCGGCCAGGAGACCCTTTATCTCACGGAACTGACGGCGGATCTCGATAATCATGGCGTTGGCGGCACGACTGACCGCCCCCATGGTCATGGCCCCAAAGAAGAAGGGCATCATGGCACCGATGATGACGCCGATGATGACAAAGGGGTTGTCCAGCGTGATATTGAGCTCAATATGCGCCTCGAGGTTGACCTTGAAGGCCACAAAGAGGGCCAGCGCCGTAAGCGCCGCCGAAGACACGGCAAAGCCCTTGGCCACAGCCGCCGTGGTGTTGCCCACAGAGTCCAGCTGGTCGGTGCGCTCGCGGATCTCGGGCGGCAGCCCGGCCATCTCGGCAATACCGCCGGCGTTGTCCGCCACCGGGCCGTAGGCATCCACGCCCACTGTGGTGGCGGTCGTGGTGAGCATGCCCAGCGCCGCCAGGCCGATGCCGTACACGCCAAGCTCCGGGCCTCCTACCTGCGTACCAGCCAGATAGGCGATGACCACGGCGGCCACCAAAACGAGGGCAGGCATGACGGTGGAGAGCATACCGGTGCTGAGGCCCTCGCTGATATTGGTAGCCGAGCCGCTCTCGGAAGCGTCGGCGATCTTCTTGACCGGCTTATGGTGATACGAGGTGTAGTACTCGGTAATCTTGCCAATGGCCAGGCCGGCAGCCAGGCCGGCGGCGGCAGACAGGAAGAACCAGAGCGCGGGCAGGCCGGCGTCGGACACACTCTGCCAGAAGAAGCACATGCCGGCGATGAGCACAAAGACCAGGACGGAGGTGAGGTTGGTTCCCCGGTTGAGGGCCTTGTGGATCTTGGAGGAATCGTTGGTGTTGACGGCAAACAGCCCGATGATGGAGGCGATGATACCGCCCGCAGCAAGTACCAGCGGCAGCACGAGAGAGACCACCGCGTCGCTGCCGTGCAGGATACCGTTGATACCCATGGCAACAGCCAGCACCATCGGTGCGAGGATGGCACCCGCGTAGGACTCATAGAGGTCGGCTCCCATGCCGGCCACGTCGCCCACGTTGTCCCCTACATTGTCGGCAATGACGCCGGGGTTGCGCGGATCATCCTCGGGAATACCCGCCTCGACCTTGCCCACGAGATCGGCTCCCACGTCGGCCGCCTTGGTGTAGATACCGCCGCCGACACGCGCAAAGAGCGCGATGGAAGAGGCACCCATGACAAAGCCGTCCACTATCTCGGGCTCGGGATGTTGGGCAAAGATAAGGAAGAATATTGCCCAGAGCGAAAGCCCCATGAGACCGAGCGAGGCCACGACGAGGCCCATCGTAATGCCGGAGCGATAGGCAACCCGCAGCGCCGCGGCAATGCCCGTCGTGGCTGCCTGTGTCGTGCGCGCATTGGCACGCGTGGCAACGTACATGCCGATATAGCCGGCAACAACGCTGAGGATGCCACCGGTGAGAAAGGCAGCAGCCGTAAGCGGGGTGATGGCCACGCCAAGAACCACCGCAACTATCAACGCAAAGATGATGAGAGCACGATACTCAGCCAGCAGAAAGGCTCGGCCTCCCTTTTGAATGAGACCGGATAGATGCTTCATACGGTCATTGCCCGCGTCTTGCTTCAAAACCCAAAACGCCAGATACGCGGCAACCACCAAACCGATAACCGCGGCAATCGGGGCCAACCAAGCCAGATACTCAGCCATACAGGCTTCTCCTTTCCTGCTGTGCCTGAAGCACAGGACTCTCCGCCCAAAAGTTTGTTCCCTCAGGCGGCACGACAAAACACAGCCCCTGCGGGGCTGTCTGCGATATTCTAGCGTACTTGCCCCAACTCTGCCACGGAGACGGATAAAAGGAGCGAAGAGCGGGTGTGAGCTACAGGTTCTCTCGAACCCTCCTACTGTCTGAGCGGAGGGGCTTTAGCCCCGCAGTCGAGGAATCTTCGAGTTCGCAGCGCTACGGCCCTTACGGGGTCAGCTAATGCGTTGCTGAAAGATTCCTCGACTGCGCTTCGCTCCGCTCGAAATGACAGTGGGGAGGAGACGGCAAAAGGAGCGAAGGGCGGGTGTGAGTTACAGGTTTTCTCGAACCCAGGCGATATTCCCCTTGACGGTGGCGATGAGTTCTTCCTGACTGTCAAAGCGTTGCATGGGCCGGAGTCGGTTAACAAACTCCAGCGTGAGATCCCTCCCGTAGAGGTCGCCCTCAAAATCGAGGAGATGGGCCTCAAAGAGGAAGGGGTCAAAGCTACGGGACTCCGGAGAATAGGTGGGTGGCTCGCCTATTGAGACGGCGGCCTTGTAGCGCTTCTCATCGAGCAGGGCATAGGCGGCATACACATAGGGCCCCATCTCGGCAAAGGAGCCGTCCACTTCTACATTGGCCGTGGCAAATCCCAGGCCGTGGCCCCTCCCCGCGCCTGCAACGACGCGCCCGGTGAGCGCGAACGGGCGGGTGAGCAGCTCAGCCGCCTGACCAACATCACCTTCTGCCAGAAGCGCACGGATACGCGAGGCGCTTACGACATTGTCGTCCCTGCCGAACAGCGGCTCCGCGACAACGCTGATGCCCTGCTCCCGGCCCCAGGCCCCAAGCTCGGGAATACCGCCGGCGGCAGCGGCACCAAAGTGAAAGTTCTCTCCCACGTGGAGCGCTTCGAGGCCCGGCAGCCGTAGTAAGAGGTAGCGCAGGAAGTCCTGCCAGGACAGCTCTGCCAGGTCCGGGGCAAAATGCAGGGCGAGCACGTCTGGCACCAGCTGTTCAAGCGCCGCGATGCGGTCCTCGTTAGAGAGGAGCTTATGTACGCGCTCGGGGCAGAACAGCTCATCCGGGTCGCAGTCAAAGGTCACGGCCACAGGCCGCGCGCCGCGCGTTGCGGCGTCTGCGGCCATGGCCTCAAGCAGTGCCTGATGCCCCAGATGTACGCCATCAAAGACACCAACGGCACACACGCATCTCTCTTGCATATAATGTTTTGATTCCATGGGTACCAGTGTAGCAGTTTGCAAAGACTCGTCCAGTGGTGGGGTGGATATGGTATGATTATCGGAATCAGTCGAGAACTGGGAGATGCAAAATGACTGAATATCAAATAAGTTTTTTCTGGGATGAAGAAGCCGCTGTATGGATTGCCACTAGCGACGAGATTCCCGGTCTTGTGCTTGAATCCGGCTCGCTTGACGCGCTTATGGAGCGCGTGCGTTACGCTGCCTCAGAGTTGCTGTCGCTCAACAGTCCGCCTACGGGTGACTTTGTTTTACGCTTCTACTCTGAACGCAGTGAGTTGATAGCCTGCTGATGGCTGAGTATGAAAAGTATGTTACCTCGCAGGTTCTACCGCTTACTCACCGCGTAGTCACCGTCCTCGTCGAGGTCTATCCTGACGCTCTCGCCTTCCGCAACTTCTCCGGCTACGATGGCGTTGGCCATGGTGTCCACGATGTTGCGTTGGACGAGCCGTTTGAGCGGGCGGGCACCGTAGACAGGGTCAAAGCCGTCTATGGAGAGCCGCTCGGCAGCGGCCGGGCTTATCTCGAGATCGATATGTCGGTCACCGAGCCGTTTGCTCACGTCGAGCAGCTGCAGCGCCACAATGGCGTCGATGTTGTCGATGTCCAGCGTCTGGAAGATGATGACGTCGTCCACCCGGTTGATGAACTCAGGCCGGAAGGTGGCACGCAGGGCCTCGTCAATGGCACGGCTCAGCTTGCGCTTCTCGTCCGTCTCGCCGGACTCACCCACGGCATCTGCGCCCGCCTGCTTTTTGGGCTGCTTCTTCTTGCCTTTGAGCCGGGCTGCCTCCTCCGGGGGCATCTGGGCGGTAATCTCCTCCATCATGGTATCGACCATGCCCTTGAAGCCGCCGCTCGCGTCGAGCGAGGCGGCGAGATCTCCCTTATCGGCCTGTGAGCTGGGGTTAAGCTTGCCCAGCGTGGAGGCCCCGGCAAAACTTCCGCCACTCATATAGTAGTCGCGGATGAACTGCGAGCCCACATTGGAGGTCATGATGATGATGGCCTTCTTAAAGCTCACGACCCTGCCCTGGCCGTCGGTGAGGCGGCCGTCGTCAAAGACCTGGAGCAGGATGTTGTAGATGTCGGGATGCGCCTTTTCTATCTCGTCGAGCAGGATAACGCTGTAGGGGCGGCGGCGTACGGCCTCGGTGAGCTGGCCACCCTCGTCGTAGCCCACGTAGCCCGGAGGCGCACCGATGAGGCGTTGCACGGAGAACTTCTCCATGTACTCGCTCATGTCGATGCGAATGAGCGCCCTCTCGTCGTCAAAGAGGAACTGCGCGAGGCTCTTGGCCAGCTCGGTCTTGCCCACGCCCGTAGGCCCGAGGAAGAGGAAGGTGCCAATGGGCTTGTTGGGGTCGGCAAGTCCGGCGCGGCTGCGGCGGATAGCCCCGGCCACGGCGGCAACGGCCTCGTCCTGTCCCACGACGCGCTTGTGCAGCTCGTCTTCGAGGTTGACGAGCTTCTCGAGGTCGCCCTGCATCATCTTGGTCACGGGAATGCCCGTCCAGGTGCTCACGACGGAGGCGATCTCCTCGGCGGTGACCTCCTCTTTGAGAAGCGTATCCTCCGCCTCGCGCTGCTCCAGCTGCTCGGTGGCCTCCTTGAGCTGGTTTTCCAGGTCGGGGATGAGGCCGTAGCGCAGCTCGCTTGCCGCCTGCAGGTCGCTCTCGCGTGTGGCGCGCTCGTAGTCACTCTGCGCCTGGTCGAGGTCGGCCTTGAGCTGCTGCACGAGCGTGATGGCATCCTTCTCATTGGCCCAGATGGCCTTGACGCCGTCTAGCTGCTGTTGCACGGCCGCCATGTCGCGCCTGAGCGCCTCCAGCCGCTCCTGGGATGCCTTGTCGCTCTCCCGGAGCAGGGCCTGCTCCTCTATCTGCATCTGGATGAGGTCGCGCTCTATGATGTCTATCTCCTCCGGCATCGAGTCAATCTCGATACGCAGGCGACTCGCTGCCTCGTCCATGAGATCGATGGCCTTGTCCGGCAGGAATCGCTCGGAGATATAGCGATTGGAGAGCTCGGCGGCGGCCACGAGGGCCCCGTCGGTGATGCGCACGCCGTGGTGGATCTCGTACTTCTCCTTGAGGCCGCGCAGTATGGAGATGGTGTCCTCCACGCTGGGCTCGGTCACCAGCACCGGCTGAAAACGACGCTCCAGGGCGGCGTCCTTCTCGATGTATTTGCGGTATTCGTCGAGCGTGGTGGCGCCGATGGCGTGCAGCTCACCGCGAGAAAGCGCCGGCTTGAGCATATTGCCGGCGTCGATGCTGCTGTCACTTCCGGATCCGGCACCCACGATGGTGTGCAGCTCGTCTATGAAAAGGATGATGCGGCCTGCGGCCTGCTGCACCTCGCGAAGCGCCGCTTTGAGGCGATCCTCAAACTCGCCGCGGTACTTTGCGCCCGCGAGCATGGCCGCTATGTCCAGCGCCACGACGTCGCGGTCCTTGAGCGAGGTGGGCACGTCGCCGGCGACGATGCGCTGCGCGAGCCCTTCGACAATAGCGGTCTTTCCCGTGCCCGGCTCGCCGATGAGCACCGGATTGTTCTTGGTACGGCGGCTCAGCACCTGGATGGTGCGGCGGATTTCCTCACTGCGCCCGATAACCGGGTCGAGCTTGCCGGCGCGCGCGTCCTCGGTGAGATTGCGCCCGAACTGATCGAGCGCGTCCAGCGTGGGCTTGGAGGTCTGGTCGGTCACGCGGGTGTCTCCCCGCAGGTCCTTATAAGCCTGCTCCACACGCTCGCGCGTGACGCCTGCCACCGTCAACACCTTGCCGGCCCTGCCTTTGTCCTCCGCAAGCGCAATGAGCAGATGCTCGGTGGTAACGAAGCTGTCCCCCATGTTGGCGGCTATCTTCTCGGCGTTGGTCATGAGGGTGAGCAGGGCCTGGGAGGGCATGGTCATGGGCTGGTTGCTCACCTTGGGACTGGCGTCTATCTCCGCCGTAACGGTAGCGTCTATGGCTGCCGCCGAAGCGCCCACGCGCTCGATGATGGCGGTGATATTGCTCTCTCCCGCGCCAAGCAGCGCCTTGAGCAGATGCTCCGGTTCGATGAGGGCGCTTTCGGCATCGGCCGCCACGCCCATGGATTCTTGAAACACTTCATCGGTAGATACCGCCCAATTGTCAGGCCTCATAGTATCCTCCTTACTCAATGAGCCGCACGCCTGTTAAGGCCGCACGCGCTCCTCACTTACCCGTTATGTACTGTCGGCTCGCTGGTTTTTCTGCTGCTCGCCTGCTGATCAATGACCCTGAGGCCGCCGGGCTGGTAGCGCACCAGGGCGGTTATCTGCTGGCGCATCTCCAGCTCGTGCAGGCGATCCATGGTCTTCCGCACTCTGCGTCCGAGGCGTTCTATCTGTTCGTCGCACTCGTCCAGACGGTTCTGCATATCGAGGATACGCATGACGCCGGCCAGATTGATGCCTTCGCTCGTGAGCTGGCTGATAAGCTCCAGCCGCTCGATGTCTGCCGGTGAGTACAGACGTGTGTTGCCCCCGGAGCGTTTGGGCGTTACCAGGCCCCGGCTCTCGTATACGCGGAGCGTCTGAGGGTGCATGCCCGCCAGCTCGGCCGCCACGCTTATCATGTATACAGGACGCTCTCTATCATTCATCAGCCCCATCCCTTTCGTATATCGGTATCGCTCGCCTTGGCAAAGGCCTGGAGCAATTCTTTCTGCTGCTCATTGAGCTTCTTGGGCACCACGACGGTGGCCTTGACTTTGAGGTCGCCATAGCCGGACGCACCCGATTTGCCACTCACGCGTTTGGCGCCCTTGCCCTTGATGAGAAAGACCTTGCTCTCCTGGGTTCCCGGCGGAACCTTGAGCTTGACCTTGGAGCCGTCCGGAACCGGAATGGTGATGCTGGCCCCCAGCGCAGCCTCGTCAAAGGAGAGCGGCAGGTTCATGTGTATGTTGGCACCGTTGCGGGTATAGAGCTTGTGCGGCTTGATGGAGGTGATGATGAGCAGGTCGCCGTTCTCTCCCCCGTTGCTGCCGGCGGCACCCTTGCCCTTGTAGCGGAGGCGGCCGCCTTCGACCGCACCCTCGGGCACCTTGACGTCGATGGTCTGGTTGCTGCCGTCCGAGCTCTTGACCGTGACGCGCTTCTCCGTGCCCTTGAAGGCTTCTTCAAAGCTCACTTCCAGGGTGACCTGGATGTCCTGGCCCTTGACCTTCTTGCTGCCGCCAAAGTCCCAGTCGGTACCAAAGGCACCCTCGCCGGCGGCCATACGGCTGAAAATATCGCCGATGGAGCTGCCAAAGCCGCCTCTGCCCATGCCGCCTGCGCCATAGCCTTCGCCACCAAAGTCAGTGACCGTCCAGGTACCGCCTCTGCCTCCCCAGTTAAAGGGTATGTCAGAGGCAGCCGCTCCTCCGGTCGCCGCAAAGGCGCCGTACTTGCGCATGGTGTCGTATTCCTCGCGTTTTTCCTTGTCAGAGAGGACCTCGTAGGCCTCGCTTATCTCCTTAAAGGCAGCCTCGTCGCCGCCGGCATCGGGATGATGCTTGCGGGCGAGCTTCTTGAACGCCTTTTTTATCTCATCGGTGGAAGCCTTTTCGCCCACCCCCATGACTTCATAGTAGGACTTATCTGTGGTCTGTACCATTGTGGCTTACCACCTCCTCACTTCTCTCGGTTTTATCTGCCTGTACTTCATGGCCTGCAGCTTACCACCACACACGCCGGACGCAGTACGCGGCTCCCCATTTCGTAGCCCTTCTGGTAGACCTCAAGCACCGTCTCGTCGGGAACCTTGTTGTCCTCGACCTTTGAGATGGCGCTGTGCAGATTGGCGTCAAAGGGCTGCCCTTTGGGGTCGATTATCTTGACGCCCTCACTGGCCAGTATATCCTGCATCTTGCTCAGAACCTGGGTGATGCCTTCCCTCAGCGGATCCTTGCTCGCTTCGCTGCTGTGTTCAACAGCTCGCTCCAGATCGTCCACAAGCGGGAGGAGTTTTTCCACGAGCCGTTGGGTGGCCCTGCTGCGCTCGTCGGCGCGTTCGGCCTCCGTACGCCGGCGGTAGTTGTCCCACTCGGCCTTGAGGCGCAGATGCCGGTCTCTGAGTTCGCCCACCTCGGCCAGAGCCTTTGCCAGCTCGTCGAGTTCGTCCAGTTCGGCGGAGAGCTCCTCGGATAACTCCGCGGCGGCGCCAGCGGCAGAAGCCTCGGGGGAACCGGCCTCAGCGCTCTTCTGTGAGCCTGCCTGCGCGCTCCCTTGCGCCGCGTCCTTGCCTGTCCTGCCCTTCTCGTTCTTTGGAGCAGGCTCCCCACCGCGTGGGGAGCCTTTCTCGTTATCAGTCTCAAAATCTTTTACAGCCATAGTACACCTGCCTCGCTCCAACTCACCTCGGGACTATTTCTCTTCCTCGGGGTCCACTACCTCGTAGTCGGCCTCCAGGAGATCCTCGTCCGGGGCAGCGGTGTCTGCGGGCGCACTGTCTGTGGGAGCGGCACCGGCGGCACCGGCCTGAGCGTCGGAGTAGACAATCTCGGCCAGCTTGTAGCTCGCCTGCTGCAGCGCCTCGGTCTTGGCCCTGATGTCCTCGACATCGCTCCCCTGTAGAGCCTTGTTGAGCTCGTCGAGGGCGGCGGTTACCGAGGCTTTGGTGTCCTCGGGCACCTTGCTGCCCAGGTCGTCCATGGTCTTCTGTGTGGAATACACCAGCGAGTCGGCGGTGTTGCGCACCTCGACCTCGCTCTTGCGGGCCGCGTCTTCCTCGGCGTGCGATTCCGCGTCCTTGACCATGCGGTTGACCTCGTCGTCGCTCAGTGCCGTGGAGCCGGAGATGGTAATCTTCTGCTCCCTGCCGGTGCCCTTGTCCTTTGCGGAAACGTTGACGATACCGTTGGCGTCGATGTCAAAGGTCACCTCTATCTGCGGGATACCGCGCGGTGCGGGCGGGATGTCGGTGAGCTGGAACTTGCCCAGCGTCTTGTTGCCCGAGGCCATCTCGCGCTCGCCCTGCAGCACGTGGATCTCCACGGAGGTCTGGCCGTCCGCGGCCGTGGAATAAATCTCGGTCTTCTTGGTGGGAATCGTGGTGTTGCGCTCAATCATCTTCGTCATCACGCCACCCATGGTCTCCACGCCCAGCGAGAGCGGGGTCACGTCCAGGAGCAGGATGCCCTCGACGTCGCCGGCCAGCACGCCGCCCTGTATGGCAGCACCCAGCGCCACGACCTCGTCGGGATTAACGCTCATGTTGGGATCCTTGCCGGTGAGGCGCTTGACCAGGGCCTGCACGGCGGGCATACGGGTGGAGCCACCTACGAGGATGACCTCGGCGATGTCTCCCATGGCAATGCCGGCGTCCTTCATGGCGCTTTCCACCGGCTTCTTGCAACGCTGAAGCAGATCGCCGGTGATCTTCTCAAACTCGGCGCGCGTGAGCGTGTAGTCCAGGTGCTTGGGGCCGTTGGCATCGGCGGTGATAAACGGGAGGTTGATATTGGTCTGCTGCGTGGAGCTGAGCTCCATCTTGGCCTTTTCCGCCGCCTCCTTGAGGCGCTGGAGGGCCATCTTGTCGGCGCGCAGGTCTATCTGAGTATCGGCCTGGAACTTGTCTGCCAGCCAGTTGATGACAACCTGGTCCCAGTCGTCGCCGCCGAGATGATTGTCGCCGTTGGTGGAGAGCACCTCAAACACGCCATCGGAGAGCTCCAGGATAGACACGTCACAGGTGCCGCCGCCCAAGTCGAATATGAGTATCTTCTCGTCCTTGCCGGCCTTGTCGAGGCCGTAGGCAAGCGCCGCGGCCGTAGGCTCGTTGACGATACGCAAAACCTCGAGACCGGCTATCTTGCCCGCGTCCTTCGTGGCCTGGCGTTGACTGTCGTTAAAATACGCGGGCACGGTGATGACCGCCTGCGTGATGGTTGAGCCGGTGTACTTCTCGGCATCGGTCTTGAGCTTCTGCAGGATCATCGCGCTTATTTCCTCGGGGGTGAAGGCCTTGCCCTCAATATCCACCTCGACGCGACCATCCTTGCCGCTCGTGACCTTGTAGGAGACGGTGGCGCGCTCGCTCGCGACCTCCGAATACTTGCGCCCGATAAAGCGCTTGATAGACGAGACGGTATTCTCCGGATTGGTCACCGCCTGGTTCTTTGCGGCCTTGCCAACCACACGCTCGCCGTCTTTGCGAAACGCTACGACGCTGGGGGTAGTTCGGTCGCCCTCTGAGTTGACGATTATCGTCGGCTCGCCGCCCTCCATCACCGCCATTGCGGAGTTGGTGGTACCCAGATCGATTCCTAGAATCTTAGCCATTGTCAGTTCCTTTCACTTTTTGGGGAAGAAAGGTACGGCACAACACGCCGCTGTCTCCCCTCTGCTTTTCTACTACACAACATGTACCGTGCTTACCTTGCCTTTACGCTGTTCTGTACGGCCCCTACCAGCGTAGCAACCGTACATTATTTTGCATGTAAAAGAGGATATAATCTAAGTGCGCATATGTCAAGTTTTGTTGCCGAGGCGTAAGAGAGTTGTGAGAGAGGGATCAGACAGAGCTGCCCTCACCTGAGCAAAAGCCAGGCGAGGGCAGCGAACCAGCAACGGGGACGGGCAACTGTCCTCTGCGTTACCTGATAGGAATCTTGAACGTCGCGTAGCGGTTGTCCTCTTCGTCAGCTTCTATGTACATGAAGTACGGGTTTGCCAGATCTGCGGGATACTCGATGACCACGTCGTAGGAAGCTGTCTCGCCGTCTCTCAAGTCAAAGGAATCCGGCATCATGTCGTCGGTGAACGGGTCAAGCGGATAGATGTAGTCGGTCAGTGTTGAATCATCCACAAACCAGTCAAAGGTGCCAAAGGGCTGCGTTGAACCAAAGATATTGGTCTCGGTAACGTGCGCGATGACCAGGATGTAGCCAGCGTCAGCCGTGTAGCCCTCATAGCTTGAGGCCGTGGTCATGCTGTCAACGGTAAACTGGAACCACCTGGTCTCATAGCCTTTGCCTACCGAGCCGGTAAACTCGCCGCTGATGACCTCATAGTCCTCGACGGTTGTTCCGGTGCCGGTTCCGGTGCCGGTGCCGGTGATGGGCGGTGTGATGACCTCGTCAATCGCACGATTGGCGCCGTTTACCACGAACACCACGCCAATAATGATGGCCACGACGACGACCACGGCAACGATGATGCCGATGATGAGACCCATGTGGCTCTTCTTGGGCGCATAGCCTGGCCCCTGAGCATAGAGCGGGGGCTGCTGATTGGGCATGCTGCCCGGCGCATACACCGGTGCCTGCGGCGGCTGGCCTGTACCGCTCGAAGGCACGGGAGCATAGGGCTGCGCCTGTGTGGGATTCTGGGGCTGCACGGGAATCGGGGTCTGTGGCTGTGACTGCAGCGGCGGCTGTGTGTGAGGCTGTGCCTGTATCGGGGGTTGCGATTGCGGTTGTGGCTGCGGTTGCACTGATTCCACCGACTGCACGGGCGGAGACTCCAGCACGGACTGCGGCTGAGGCTGTGTTGGAAGGGGAGTCTCTGCCTGCGGCTCGGGCTGTGCCGCTTCCACCGGCTGTGCTGGCTGGGCCTCTACCTGCGGCTGCGCTGCCTGGGCCTCGGTCTGCGGCGCTGTCTGTGTCTCAGAAGGGACAGTTTGGGGAGCGTCGGTATAGTCGTTGGTCCACTGGGTCCCGTTCCAGTAACGAAGTTTTGCAGTGTCTCCCGATGGGTCGCTATACCATCCTGCCTGTTGGTCTGCCATGCTTCCTCCTTAGTATCTTGGATTCTTGACTTTGACTTTGATTTCTCTTCCTGCCTTGCGGGGCTTTCTCGTAGACGTGTATCATACTACACATCGTCACACACGCGAGGCATAACCCTGAACATAATCCTCTGGCCGCCCCGCTCTCACGCCTTATTGGCCTGCTTCTTCCTCTCGTTGGCCGAAAGCAGGCGCTTCCTCATGCGAATGCTCAGCGGGGTTATCTCCACGAACTCATCGTCCTCGATGTATTCGAGCGCTTCCTCCAGGGTAAAGCTCAGGGGAGGCGTCAGTTGCACGGCCTTGTCGGAGCCCGAAGCACGCTGGTTACTCAGGTGCTTGGTCCTGGCGATGTTGACCACCATGTCCCCCTCCTTGGCAGACTCGCCCACCAGCATCCCTTCATAGCAGTCCTCGCCCGGGCCGATGAACAGGCGACCCCGTTCCTGCAGCGTGTCAAGCGCATAGGCAACGCTTTTTTCTGTCGTCATGGAGATCATCGAGCCACCTTTTCGCCCGGCAACGGCACCGCGATACGGGCCGTACTCGGCAAAGTGATGGAACATCACGGCCTCTCCCCGCGTCGCGTTGAGCAGGCGCGTGCGGAGCCCCATGGTGCCCTGCGTGGGAATCCGGAACACGAGGTGCGTCTGCGCGCCGCGCTGGAACATGTCGGTCATCTCCCCGCCGGCATTGCCAAACACCTCGATGGTCTTTCCGGCGTACTCGCTGGGCACGTTGACGGTTGCCTCCTCCATGGGCTCGAGTTTCTGGCCGCTGCTGTCGGTCTTTATCAAGACGCGCGGGCGACCCACCTGAAACTCGTAGCCCTCGCGCCGCATGGTCTCCATGAGTACGGAGAGGTGCAGCACTCCCCTGCCGGTAACCGAGATGCCGCTCTTGTCCTCAAGCTCGGTTATGTGGAGAGAGATGTTGCTTTTGGCCTCGCGCAGCAGGCGTTCCTTGATCTGGCGAGCCCCGACGATGCTGCCTTCCCTCCCCACGAGCGGACTCGTGGAGGCCTCAAACACCACGGCAATAGTGGGCTCTTCCACCGTGATGGGGTCAAGGCGGATGGGGTTTTCCAGGCTGGTTATCATGTCTCCGATGTCGGCGTCCTCCACGCCCACAACCGCAACGATGTCGCCGGCCGGCACCTCTTTCTGTTCCTTCTTATCCAGGCCCTCAAAACTGAAGAGCTGCTTGATGCCTGTGTTGTAGCGGGTGCCGTCGTTCTTGATGACGAGCACGGGCTCCGCCTTGTGGATGGTGCCGGAAAACAGGCGGCCCACGCCGATGCGTCCCACAAAGCTCGAATAGTCGATGGTGCTTATCTGCAGCGCGAGCGGGCCATGCTCGTCGCAGTTGGGAGCGGGCACCTCGGCCAGGATCGTGTCGAGCAGCGGCAGCATCGTAGTGCCCATGTCGCTCAGCTCATAGCGGGCGTAGCCGAGGGAGGCGCTCGTGTACAGCACGGGAAAGTCCAACTGCTCGTCGGTGGCTTCAAGCTCCACCATGAGGTCAAAGACCTCGTCCACCACCTCCTCGGGGCGTGAGCCCGCGCGGTCTATCTTATTGATCACCACGATGATACGAAGCCCGAGCGAGAGCGCATGGCGGAGCACGAACCGCGTCTGCGGCATGGGGCCCTCAAAGGCATCCACAATGAGAAGCGCGCCGTCCGCCATGTTGAGCACGCGTTCGACCTCCCCGCCAAAATCGGCGTGGCCGGGGGTGTCGATGACGTTGATCTTGGTATTGTTGTAGCGCACACTGATGTTCTTGGAGAGGATGGTGATGCCGCGTTCACGCTCCTGGTCGTTGGAGTCGAGCACCCGCTCCTCGACCTGCTGGTTCTCGCGAAAGATGCCTGCCGTATAGAGAAGGCGGTCTACGAGGGTCGTCTTGCCGTGATCGACGTGGGCGATAATGGCAACATTGCGTAGGTTTATCTGTTCCATGAAAGTTCTTTCTAACGGGGGGACGGGGCAAGGGACCCACTTTGACGGAGAGGCCTGTTGTGTGGACACACTGCACGCTGCAAAAGTGGGGCACTTGCCCCGTCCCCGATGTGCACATTACGGGATCTGCGCAACGATATACTCCTCAAAGCTGGCAAAGTCCTCTTCCAGCATTGTCAACTGAATGTCCTTCTCCTCCTGCGAAAGCAGGCTGATGCGGATGCCGTTGCGGGCGAGTTCCTTGAGATCCTCATATCCGAGGTCGAACCACTGCGCGGCCTTCGCGTACTCCGCGGTGAGGTTGGTGCGCTCGACGCCCTCGTCGTCGGTGCCGAGCGAGACAGGCACGCCGTAGTCGTGGTAGAGCGTAAACTGCGAATGAAAATCGTCCCCATCGAGGATGCCCATATTGGAGGTCAGACAGACCGTGACGCCGACGTTCTCCTCGCGCATACGGGCGAGCAGCTCGTACACCTTGTTGTCCCATCCTATGGCCGTGCCATGATCCACGCGCACCGCGTGACCGCGATCCAGCGTGTCGCTGAGACGGGTGGAGAGCACGCTGTACGGGGCGTTTTCCAGGGTGAGCTCACCGGCGTGGAGCGTAAAGCGGAGCGGGTTTTCCGGATGCTCTGTCATGCTCTTCTCATAAGCTGCATTGATGAGATCCATCTGGGCGTCGTAGTCGCGGAGCGCAATCGGGTTGTCCTCCGGCGCGAGAATGGTGATGCCCACGATATTGAGGCCGGGCGTGTAGTACCGCTCCGTTGCCCAGGCAAGCTGCGACTCAAACTCCTCCAGCGAGAGGGTCCGCACGAGGCTCGCGATATAGTTGATCTCCAGATGCCACGCCTCTCCTTCCAACGCCGCCTCGGCAAGCACCTTCTCCTTGAGCTCCTCGACGCGCTGCACATCCTCGGGCGCGGTATAGGTGGTCATGAGCTCGAGATAGCCGATGCGCTGGCTCACCGCCTCACGGATGAGCTTCTCAAGCATCATGTCCTTGGGGATATTGACCGCTGCCGTGGCGGTGAAGTAGTTGAAGAAGTGGTCATGCCCGATGCGGCCGTCGCCGTCGCGGTTGGCCTCGCCGTCAACGGTACGCATGGTGAGCACGTTCATGACCTCGGAGTAGGCCTGGTTGATCTGGGTCTGGGTGGGGTCCGTAAAATCCGCCGGACTCCAGTACGGGCCCTCGGGCACCTCAGCGCTGAAGCGCCGGTTCTCGCGATCGTAGTAGAGGCCCTGCTCGCTGGCGAGCCGTATGACATCCTCGGCATCCACGGCGCCGGAGGGATGGTTGTGCAGGTCTGCCCCCTTGGGCATCTTGTGCAGGAAGGCGATGAGTTCCTGCTCGGAGGACTTGCAATCCTCAAACCACGAGTTGATACGCGCGGATTGGTTGCTCACGGTGGGTGCCGCACTCTCACTGCTGCTCCCAGCCGGCTGTGGTACCGTCTGACAGGCAGCAAGCGAGAACATCGAGCAGATGAGCAGCGCCACCAGCGTGCCAGCGAGTGAGCGCACAGCAGGACGGGGCACAGAGGTCGCGCGTAATCCTGAACGGAGTGGTTCCCGCTCTTCCTCTGCACCTCTACGCATCCCTGCCTCCTCTGGTTTCGTTGTATGCCTTCAGCTTCTCTTAATGCATGCAGCCTCCATTATACGCGTAAACGTAGGGGACGGCGTCCTCGACGTCCCGCTCGCCTCGTTTTCGGGGAACCAGGAAGTGTATGGGTTCTGTCTCGGGACGTCGAGGACGCCGTCCCCTACGATCATTGGGACAAGGGGGAAGGCGCACCGGGGCGATTGCCATCGTAGGGACGGATAGCAATCCGCACGATGTCCCCGCTGTCCAACGTGTTCACTTTTTTATACGTGGCTCAGGCAGAACGCGGCATACAATGGTAACGACCGAATGCCGTTTTCCAGCCCAAAGTTCTTCTGAGAGAAGCGCAAAGCGTATGCCGGCTTGTATTTTTCGCGATAGAGAGAAAGACTCTTAGAGCGCACATTGCCGCCAGCCTTGACCTCAACCGGAATAATACCGTCAGTCGTCTGCATAAGGAAGTCTACCTCAGCGGTGTTTTCGCTTGACCAGTAGTGCAAATCCAGAGCCTGAGCCTTCATATGCTGGGCGATATAGTTTTCTGTGATGGCACCTCTGTAGTCGAATTCTTCTTGAAGAAGCAACGTGGCAAAGGGAATTTTGAGGATGCTCCGGAGCAACCCGACGTCACTCAGAAAAAGTTTGAAATAACCCGCCTGTTCATTGCCTCTGAGGGGAATCTGCGGTCTCGTCACTCTCGTTGATTCCAGACAAAGCCCCGCCGCCTCCAACCAGTCCAAGGCCGTTTCGTAGTTTTTGGCACGTGCTGAGTGAGCAACCTTGGCGTACTGGAACTTATTGGCCGTATTTGCAAGTTGCGAAGGGATACTGTGGTAGAGGCGTTCGATTCTCAGAGATTCACTTGCATTGGATACGTATCTGTTCATGTCATCAAAATACGCCTCAAGAATGCTGTCCGCCAGCTCAGCGTCAAAGCGGGTCAGATCCTTATTGGCATCAACGAGACTTTGGACAGCCTCGGGCATCCCGCCAACACAAAGGTAGAGCATATAGTATCCGAGCGCCTTGTTATGGAGTGGCAACACGAGCTTTTCGTTTTGTTCGAAGCATTGCTGAATCTGCTTGACCAGCGCATCCTCGCCAAACGCCAGCATGAACTCTCTGATGTCCATCGGATACAGAGTGAGCGTCTTGATCTGTCCAACAGGAAACGAGGTTTTCATACGTCGGAGCTTTACACCCAAGAGTGACCCCGAGCAGATGATATTGACTTCGGGGTGCCTTTCCCTGAAAAACTTCAGCGCAGAAATCAGGCTCTCAGACTCCTGGATCTCATCTATGAAAAGCACCTTGGACGAGCCTTCAAAATCCCGGCCCACGAGAGCCTTGAGTGCCAGATACTTTTCCTGCGCATTGAGTGATGAATCATACAGCTGCACCACATCGCTGTCATCCAAGAGATTGATGGTCACATGCTCTGCGTACTCATTGCCTATGAACTGCTCTACAAGCCAGGTTTTGCCGGTTTGGCGCGCTCCCAACAGTAACAGAGGCTTATGATGCGCTTCTGTTTTCCAGGCAAGCATAGCTTTGTACAAGGTTCGTTCCATGCGTCGATTATAGCACGTTTTGCGAAAATGGCAGGTTCGTTACAGCAAATCGTTGCGTTTTTCATAGGTTCGTTTGGCTAAATCGTTGCGTTTTTCATAGATTCGTTAGGGCAAATCGTTGCGTTTTTCATAGATTCGACAGCGGGGACAGGTCGGCGCGGGGCGATTGCCATCGCCCCCTACGATGCCTGCTCCAGTTTTGCGTGATTCCAGAGCTCGTCCCAGCCTTGCTCGTCGAGTTCGCGCAGGTCAAAGCCCTCGCTGGCCGCTTCCTCTTCCATGGCCGCCCAGCGCGCGCGGAACTTGTCGCAGGAGCGCCTGAGCGCCGTCTCCGCGTCGATGTTGTTCCAGCGGGCGATATTAACGAGGGTGAAGAGGATGTCGCCGAACTCTTCTTCGGCCTCCTCAGAATCCCCCTC
>JAIRZP010000062.1 GCA_031267175.1 Coriobacteriales bacterium
GGGCGGAGCGGCACAAACTCCTCCTTGCTGCGTGTGAGGGTGTTGTAGAGCCTCATGCGTCTTTTACCAGGCCCTGTACCAGCTCGTCCAGCGTATCCAACTCGGCCTCCAGCGCGTCGAGCCGTTTGAGGATGAGAGTAAGCTGCTCTCCCGTTGTTTCTGTGGAGGCAGATGACGGGTTCTGGCTCTCCAACTGGGCTACCCGTGCGGCGAGTGCGGAGAGCTGTTCTTCCACGGGATCGGGCAGGAGCTCTTTTCGGTTGAGGTAGGCGCAGCCCACACGCACCCCGTTCTTTGCGACGACGTGCCCAGGTATGCCCACGACGGTGGCATCGGAAGGCACGTTGTCCACTACCACGGCACCGCCGCCGACCTTGCTGCGCGCACCCACCGTGACGTTGCCCAGCACGGCCGAGCCCACGCCGATAATGGCCCCGTCCTCAATGCTGGGGTGCCGCTTGCCGGTCTCCTTGCCGGTGCCACCCAGGGTGACGCCCTGGAAGATCGTCACGTCGTTACCCACGACAGCTGTCTCGCCGATAATGACACCCATGCCGTGATCGATGAAGACCCTGCGTCCCAGCGTGGCACCGGGGTGGATCTCAATGCCGGTGAAGAAGCGCGTGCACTGGCTCAGAAAACGGGCGATGCCGCGCCTCCCGTGCTTCCAGAGCAGGTGCTGAAAACGATGCGCAGCCACTGCCTGCACGCCGGGATAGTTGATGAGAATGCCGGGCGCGGACGTAGCCGCCGGATCACGCTCCTTGACGGCCTTGATGTCCTCTTTGAGTCTCATGAACATGTTTGCTCCCGTGCTCTTCGGTACCACGCAACAGAACTACAATCGTTACTCAGCATTCTATCAAATCAAGACGGAGAACAGGATGGGACGGAGCGGCTAGTCTGCCGGCTGTAGCAGGGCCACGGCGTAGGCGCTGATGCCTTCTTCTCGTCCCTCAAAGCCCAGGTGCTCACTCGTCGTAGCCTTGATGCCCACGAAGCTGGGTTCCAGCTCCAGCGCCGCGGCGATGTTGATGGCCATTTTGTCGCGATAGGGAGAAAGCCGGGGTTGCTCAGCGATGATGACACAGTCCAGATCCTCAACCTGCCAGTGAGCCTGGGCGAGCAGCGTCTTGACCTGTCTGAGCAGGGCAAGTGAGTCGGCATCTCTGTAGGTGGCGCTCGTATCGGGAAAATGCCTGCCGATGTCGCCGAGGCGAGCAGCGCCGAGAAGGGCATCCATGACCGCATGGGTGAGCACGTCGGCATCGGAATGCCCGAGCAGGCCCCGTGGGTGAGGGATGCACACCCCGCCAAGGATTAACGGACGATGCGCTTCTTCGGCACCAAAGGCGTGCACATCTATGCCGATGCCAATACGCACTATTCACTCAACTCCCTTTGTCGTATGCGAAGTCCGGCCTCCACTGCGGCGTAATCTTCGGGCACGGTTATCTTGATGTTGTTGCGTGGCCCCTTGACCAGTGCCACCTTGCCGCCGATTCGTTCCACGAGCGAGGAATCGTCGGTGCCCACAAAGCCGTCTGACAGCGCGATATGATGGGCCTCTTTGATGACCGAGGTGCGAAAGACCTGCGGCGTCTGTGCCGTCCAGAAGGCAGATCTGTCCGGTGTGCCGAGAATGTTGCTGTTGCTGACAATCTTGAGCGTGTCGATGGCCGGATACGCTACGACGGCACCGTCGTGGTCAACACTTCCTCGCACGGCGGCTATGGCGTGCTCGATAAGCGCGGGCGTAACCAAAGGGCGAGCTCCGTCGTGGATAGCCACAAACTCAAACTCATCGCCAACCATGTTGAGGCCCGCGAGCGAAGACTCCTGACGGAGTTCGCCGGCAGGAGCAATCACGATAGGTGTGACAAAGGGAAAGGCGTCAAGCGCGGCGTAACAATACTCCTGCATGCGCTCCTTGGGACACACGACCACGATGAGCCCCACGTCGGCCACCGCGTCAAAGGCCTCGGCACTCCAGGTGAGGATCGGCTTGCCGAGGATCTCGAGCATCTGCTTGCCTCCCAGGCGGCCATAGCGCTCTCCACTGCCGCCCGCCAGGATGATGGCCGCCGTATGTGGTTTGGTAGCCACCCTCCCCTGGAGCGAAAGCAGGGCGGTTTCCAACGAGTCCATGTTCTCCTTGCTGGCAATGAATTCCGGTTGCACCAAAACGCTCGGGCCTCCCACCGGGTCGGAGCCGGGGTTTTGCAGCGTTCTGTCAGGTGCCGTGTCCATGCATACATTTTAACACGCCGGAAGGGCAAGGTGATGCGTGCGAGTAGGCGAAGCCGTTGAAGGCCGAGGTGCAACAGGGTTTATCGTTTATGCAGAGGGAAACGCAAAGGGTCTCCAAGGGTCGGTAACACCGTCCCAGTCCCGTGCGGCGGCAGCGTATATATCCCAGATCTGCTTAATGGGCCTATGCATCTCAAGATAGTGCCCCAAGGTCCTGGTAAGGTCGATATAGGCTACCCGCATCCCATTGCCCGATTCCATGGTGAACAGGGGCTCATAGCCGGCATCCGTAAAGATCTTCATGGCTCCGTCAAAGTCGTCTACCCAGTTTGAGAGATGATGAAACCCATAGTGGCCCAATTCGGCGTAAGGATTCGGCGTGCCTGGCTCAACGGTAACCTGCACCAATTCGATCTGCAGGTTGCCAAACTGACCAAAGGCCGTCTGCATGATAAACTCTATCTCCCTGCCGCGATAGTTGCATGTGGTTGGCAGGGGCGGCATATAGAAGAACGGGCCTGAACCGAATAAGGCCATATGCTGACGGGCAAAAGCCTCCAGGTCCTCGACGTAATACGATATCTGGTTGGTTGCGTACTTGTTGAGAATTGTCTCGTGCATGAACGGCCTTCCTATGCGAGGGCAATGTCGCCCAATCCTATATCGGTGGTCCTGGTACTGACCTCGAGCGTCTTCGCCTTGCCTTCATGCTCTATGCGTAAGCTGAAGTCAGCATCGGGCAGGTCGCGCAGCCAGAAGTCGCCCCAGCCGTCAGTTATGGCGGTATAGGTGCCCGCCTCGCCCGTAAGGGTCGCGACTGCCCCGATTATCGCCTCTTTGGCTATAGGGTCATAGACCGTGCCAGCAACGAACTTTCTGGGCATGCCTCCCTTATAGTAGACCCGTGGCTGGGTGCCATATTCCGGGTGCATGACCTCACAGTTGCTGAGATCGAAGCTTTCCTCCTCGCCAAACTGGATGATGTCGATGTGGCAGTTGTCCACACAGCGTGGCACCTTGATGGGGTGGTCACCGTCGAGCAGATGGGCGCAGCCGGTGCACTTCTGAGGCAGCTGAAGTTCCTCGTTCCAGTAGATGACGTGGTACGGGCAGCTCTCCACAATGCCCTTCTTGCCCCTGGCCTTTACCGGGTCGATGATCACCAGGCCGTCATCACGCTTGTAGACGGCATCCGGGGCGGCGGCTACACAGGGTGCGGCGTCGCAGTGGTTGCAGAGCCTGGGCAGGTAGGTCACCTTGACGTGCGGACGTGCGCCGCGCTCGTACTGGTTGACCTTGCACCAGAATTGATCTCTCATCGGCTGGGATGCAGCGTAGGGCAGCCACTCATTGCCACAGTGCTCGTCCTTGCATCCTATCTGGCAGTCATGGCAGCCAACGCAGCCCTTGTAATCAATGACGAATACTTTTGTCATCCTACTCACCACCCTTCTCATTGTCTATGACCCAGGAGTCGTAGTTGATACCGATTGCATAATCGTAGTCGCGCTCAAAGGCATCCGGGTACTGTGCCTTCCACAATTCGTACTCCTCACGCTCGAGCCTGGCAACTTCTACGAGATAGTTTGTTACCGCAAACCCCGCGCAGTGCTTTGAGATATATCGTGGAGGGCTTATCAGGTTTGTTGAGCCGCCTCTGTCGATGTGCGGGGCAATCGGGTCAACGCGCGAGCCTTTGGCTACGTCCACCGAACCGGGAATGATCCGGGCCGAAATCCGCGCGGCACAGAGGATGATTCCCTGGTCATTGAAGATCTTCACGATATCACCGTTCTTGATACCTCGGGGCCCGGCATCTTCGGGAGCAATCCAGACCGGCTCGTACTCATAGCCATCCCAACAGCGTACCTTGACGGTCTCAATCTCGCGGAACCAGAAGATATCGTCGCCTTGTACGTGCGTCCGATACCTGCCTGCGGTAGAGCACAGCAGCAGGGGGTAGGTTTTGGCCTTCTCCCCATAGGGAGTCTCGTCGTGCATCCAGCCGTCCTCTTCTGAGCCACCGATGATCCACTTGGCCATGGGCTGCCGCTCCTGGTCGTCAGGAAAGTGGTCTGCCAGGGCCTGCGACCAGAACTCGATCTTGCCGGAGGGTGTGTCGAGCGGGAAACTCTCGGGATCCTCGTAGAAGTTGTACATCCCGCGCGGCATATCTCTCCAGTCGGGGTCAAGCTTGGGCACGTAATAGGTGCGCTCTTTGACCGATTCCCAGCTGATTTCCTTTGATATCGGGAACTTGTTGAACACGGTCTCGAACCATTGCTCCTCGCTCATCCCAAAGCTGATCTTCTGGTCAACCCCAAAACGCTTGCCAATCTCAAGGGCAATCTCATAGTCACTCTTCGATTCGCCGATGGGCTCACAGGCTCGCTTGTTCAGGCCGTACCATTTGACCTGGGTTACCATGCTGCCGCCCACATCATCGTTCTCTTCAAGAACGGTGGTCACCGGCAAGACGAGGTCGGAGAACAGCGAATCATTCTCAAGCCATTGATGGTTCGTGACGAATACCTCAACCTTGGGGTTCCTGACCGCGTCCTGAAAATTGATACCGCCGTTCCAGCATCCCATATTACAGGGCTTTTCGCTCCAAAGGAAGTGAACATCGGTGCCGCCAACCTCGGCTGGCGCAGGGTAATTGTATTCGACGAATTGATCTTCGCGCGGAGCATGGATGATGGACGGGCTGCCCCACCACTTGGTCTTACTCTCCTGAATGACCTTGGCAACCATCGTGCGCGGCACCTGCTGCGGGACCGGCACGTACATGCTGGAACGGTTGCACATCGTCAGGGGATAATTGAGGCTCTCGCACACCGTGGGCTTGGCCATCTCCGAGTTGGTGATATACATCTGGTTGACGCCGGGCTTTCCCAGACCCTGCATTGCCATCTTGTAGGCCGAGGTTCTTCCGGGCTCATGGGAATACGGGCCCTTGACGTGTCCGCTGGAGAAGTGAACCAGCGCCGTTCTCATCGTACCCCACTTACGGGCGAGGGATTTGATGGTCCACTCGGGAACCCCACAGAGCGGGGACGCCCATGCAGGCGTCTTGGGAGTTCCGTCCTCGTCGCCCATCACATACTCCTTCAGCTTGTCAAAGCCAACCGTGTGGGTCTTGACATATTCCTCGTCGTACAGGCCCTCGGTAATCCACACGTACATGAGGGCAAAGTCCAGCGCCACATCGGTATTGGGGAGAATCGGAATCCATCGCATGGTCTCGTGGCAGACGGCGGTATAGTTGCAATAGGGGTCGATAACGACAAACTCCTTGCCGAGTTCCTCCCAGTACTTCAGCAGTCGGCTCAGGCCCTGGCCGGCGTAGTTCTGGGTAAGCTCTATGTCTCCGGCATGGAAGGCGACGAGCTCGGTGTTCTCGCAGATGTCAAGCGGAACATTCCAAGAGTTGTAGCCCGTGTCCGGCGGCGCCGCAAGCCCAAGCCCAAGATTTGCGCCGGCTCCCCATACGTGCTTGGCTCCCCAGTACCAGCCCTCAACGGAGTCGGGGGTGCGCACCTCACGGGAGTATCCGCCGAGCTCTTTCATGAGCGTGGCGTGCATGCCGCCTCCCGAATGGAGATCCTTACTTTCGCGGTGACCGTTCTCACCAATGCACAGGACGGTGGCAGGGCCGTAGGCCTCCATCACGCGCCTGAGTTCGCCCTCTATGATGTCAAGCGCCTCCTCCCAGCCTATACGCTCAAACTTTGAGATGCCCCTGTTCTGAGGATTGGTCCTGGCAGGGTCGCCGCCTGGTTCCCAGTCAACACGCTTGAGGGGGTACTTCACGCGATTCTTGGAGTACACCCGGTTCTTGTAGGCCAGCGCAAAATACGTGGGCGTCGCCTTCATCGACGTGGCGAGCTTCTTGCCGTCGATGTCGTACTCCCAAAAGCTCTCCGCAAGCTCGTCTGGGGTGTAGTTCGTATCCCAGTGCAGCGGGCGAATGCGGACGACCTTTCCGTCCTGCGAATCGATTGCCACCGGGTCTCCGCCTGTACCGCCCATGGCAATACCTCTGATAGCTGTTTGCACACTGCCTTGCTTCTGGCTCATGTAGACCTCCTTCTCACGTTTTGCCAGTTCTACCTGTACGTCAGATTGCTCAAATACCTTCTCTATCAGTCTTACTCTTAGAGGGCACGTAAGACAAGTTAGCAAAGCGGCGCTTATGGTTTGTATAAGATGACAGGCGATAAAAGTGTTCGGATGGGCTTGACAGACCTGCATCTTTGTACGGTTTGCTGTTACAAAGACAACACCTAATCCTATCCAGTGGTCTATAATCTAAGCAGAACCTCGAATTACCCCGATAGGCACAGGAGAGTTGGGATTATGAGAACGAGCAGCTCCACGAAGGAGACCATAAAGAGCAGCTTTGTCGAACTGTTCATGTCCCTGCCTTACAGCAGGGTATCCGTTGCTC
>JAIRZP010000066.1 GCA_031267175.1 Coriobacteriales bacterium
CATACACCATCATCCCGGCCCTGCAAACGGAGCAGCAGGTCATCACCTCAGAGGAGATTGCCGCCGAAGTCATCCAGGAGATGCGCCTGCTTTCTCCCGGGCTGCATATCGCGGATGACGGGCATGTCTCTGCCGACTCTTGAACAGTGAGCATTATTTCAATATTGGCTGGTTAGTAGGTTCTCTTCCATCCATTTTGCTACGCCGTCTTCCTGGTTACTATCACAGACATGTGTAGCTCTCTCTTTGACCTGCCCCACAGCATTGGAGACTGCTACGAACGTAGCGCAAGACCCAAGCATCGGCAGATCGTTAACATCATCGCCAAAGCACACTATCTCCTGCGGGGATACCCCAAGATCCTCCGCAACGCGCTGTAGGCCGAATCCCTTGTCAACTTTGGAGCTGACAACCTGATGCCAGGGTACTCCCTGATTGGAATACATCCGTACCTGGGGCAGCCCCTCTAAAAGCGAATGTGCGATTTCCCAATCTTCACACTCAATTGAGAGCTTGGGTGTGTCGAATGTCTCAAATGACAGGAAGTCTGTTCGGACGATTTCATACGGCGGCACCCAGAGCGACTCATCAACCGTGGTCATGCAAGTATCGCCGTATTCAACCATGATATGGGATACCTGGGGTGTCGCGAGAAACCGCTCCATAAGCTGGCTTACAATCTCGCCGGGGATGTTCAGCGAAGAGACGAGAGCGTCTGCGGCCCAAACCGTCGCGCCATTGTTTGTGATGCGATAGTCAGGAAATATCTCAGCTCCAAGTACCTCACTCCTGATGTTTCTGACACCGCTCCGTGCTCTTTGCGCTGCCACAGGAGAAGAAAGGGCAAAGTCCCTCGTAGCCCTTCTTGCACGCGCTGTTGCCAGAGCAAAAACGTAGCCCTCGCTCTGACAACGGGCGATGACCTCACCGGTATAGCTCGATACCTGTGAGCTGCTGTTGAGCAGGGTGTTGTCGAGATCTGAAACAATAAGCTTAATCATTGCTTACCCTCGCAAAGGGGCACGTTTGCAGGAACCTCAGAGCAACCTCTTTCGGTTTTACAATATCCAAGCTGCTCCAATCCCTGTTTTTGCGCTACGAAACACGCCTGTTGATGCCGTCGTTGCCAAGGATGATACGTCCATAAAAAAATCAGAGCACCTTCCCTTTTCCAAAAGGAAAGCACGGGTACACCCATCAGCACGTGCAATAGCACACATATGATACTCATAGCGCTTGCTGTTTGCAATAGCTGCTGTCGAATGTGCCAACCTGTGCCAACCTGTGACAATGCCAATGCCTCCTGCAGTTGGCCGTTGGCGCCTACTGCAATGGCTGCTCTCCGATGAAGGGCAAGAACTCATAGAGAGAACGGGCTATGCAGGCATAACAGACCAGCCCTCTCAGTGATGCCCTGCTGTACATGGCATAACGTCTTTGCACAAAGGCCACGCTCATCCTATGGCTCCGGTATGCGCAACGCCATCCTTGCCGCATCGGACAGTGAGAACATCAGGGGCCTCTGCGACCTGACGGTAAGGTAGCCTGCCGCTTCGAGTTCTCTGGTGTACTTTCGCGCCGTTACGGCACTCAGCTTGGCGTAATGGGCGATGCTATGGATGGATTCGCTCTCAAATGTCGTGAACAGCTCGATGTGCGCGATGGTTCCCAAAACCGAAAGGGCTCCGCTTGATAAGCCTGCAATTGACCCTATCGCCTGCTGCGCGTACTCCATCGAGGCTCGTTTTGCCTCAAGATCTTCAAGGACATACTCCTGGGCCAGGCGCAGCAATTCCATCATCTTGATGAGGGGGATCGTTGCCTCAGCATGATTGATGGGATCCTCAAGCTCCCTGAAAGTCCGGTAGTAAGAGCTCTTATTATCCGCAATCGTGCGGGAGAGCGAGAGGACCGTGGGGAGCGACAAGGGCTCGGTCAAATAGAGCGCAAGCAGATAGCGCCCCGTCCGCCCATTTCCGTCGTAGAACGGATGCACATATTCAAAGACAAAGTGCGCGAGCAGGGCACGGTACAGCGACGGGATGTCCTCATGTGCCGTCATGGCTATCAGGGCGGCAAGCATCTCGATGATCGCGGATTCAGGCACGACGCCCCGGTGAACGACGCTTTGCCCTGCGGTTATGACGTCCACGCCCTCTCGCCTTAAGAGCTCCCCGTCCGGCTGCGCAGCTTTTTCGAGTTCGCCCGCAACCACCTTGTCATAGATGGCGCGAATGTCTGCGGGAGTCTGGGGAAACCCCTTATCCGGCTCGGTCATCCCCAGGTAGAGGGAGGTGAATTCCCTGAAGCGTTTGTACTCATGCGAAGGATCGTCAGCGGTAACGCTCTTGAGCGCATCCTCGATTTGTTTTCTGGTGCTGTCCACACCTTCCATCTCGTTTGAGCTGACCACCTCGCTTATGATCAGGCCGAGGATATACGAGCGTTGCGCGATGGTGGGCAGATCCCGCCAGAGATGAGAGACCTTACGCTCGACACGCAAAACGCGTTCCATCAGAACAGTGAGCTCAGACGGAACGGTAAAGAACAGCTCGCCATGCTCAAGCATGATGCCCGTTCTGAAGGCAGAGTTGTCATGCAGCCGCCGCCGAGCCTCCTGCTCCACACGGGTGTAGCGGTCACTGGAGCGGTTCCTGTTGAAGAGCGTTGTCAGGGATTCGTATGCCATCCTTATATGCAATCTCTCTGGTTTCTTGCACGAACTCCGTCCAATTCTAGCAGCTTAATTAAAGAAACGCAAGTTTCTTTAATTAAGAGGCACTCCGTCTCGATTTTCTTTCCCAAGACACACGACGCTTGCATTGTGGCCCTGTGCTGTGTTCTACTGTGTATTATTGAACCCTTCAGCCGGGGAGCAGCGCGAACAGGATCCAGAGCACAACGCCCCTGCGTCTTTGGCTCAGGGAGCAGGGCAGTACTGACCACGCGAATCATCGCTCCCCTACAGACAGGAGAAACAGACGCATGTCCCTCTACGAAACGATATTCACCCGGCGCAGTATGCGCCAGTACGATGAGACACCGCTTGATGCTGCGGCGCTTTCTGAGGTGCAGAACTATCTCGATGGCGCCAAGCAGCTGCCGGGGCAATCCGCGCGATTTGAAATCGTAGGCAAGGACAAACTCAAGGGCGGCTCAGCACCCTATGCGATTCTGGCGTATACTGACGACAGTGAAGAGGCCTGGGTGAATATCGGCTACACACTTCAGGGCGTAGACCTGTGGTTGCAGAGCCGAGGCTATGGGAGTGTATGGTCTGGCATGGCCGCACCGCTCGAGAAGGATCCCGAGTATCGCATTCTGCTCGGTTTTGGACCAACGAGCGTGCCGCTTCGCACGAGCGAAAACGACTTCAAGCGCAAAACGATCACAGAAGTAAGTAACGAGGATAACGCTGTTGCCCGCGCAGCAAGGCTCGCGCCCTCGGCAGTAAACCTGCAGCCCTGGTTTCTGACCTTCAGAGACGGCAAGGTCGAAGTAAGGGCGAATGTCCGCGGCATCGGCAGGGTGCTTCCGGGCAGATTGTGGCTGTTCGATATCGGCATCGTGCTCAAGCATGTCGAGCTGGCGCTCATGCATGAAGGCAAGACCGTAACCGGGCTCTCAATCAAAGGAACGGGTAAAAACGTAGCGGTCGCCGTAAGCTATTGAGTCCAGTGGGTTTTTCAAAAGGCACTTTGTGTCTTACGCCTCCAGTGCGCGTATGAGATTGACGGTTTCCAGGGCGCTGAGGGCGCATTCGTAGCCCTTGTTGCCTGCCTTGGTGCCTGCACGTTCGATGGCCTGCTCTAGATTCTCCGTGGTCAGCACGCCAAAGAGTACGGGGACCCCCGTCTTGAGTGACACGGCTGCGATGCCCTTGGTAACCTCATTGGCCACGTACTCATAATGGGCCGTGTCTCCGCGGATGACCGCTCCCAGGCAGATAATCGCATCGTATTTCTGGGACTTGGCCATCGTTGAGGCTATGAGCGGTATTTCAAACGCGCCGGGCACCCAGGCTACCTCGACGTCCTCGGTGCCAACATCGTGGCGTGCCAGGCCGTCAAGCGCCCCAGATAGGAGCTTACTTGTGATGAACTCATTGAACCGCGTAACGATAATCCCAATCCTGATGCCTTCGTTTACCAGCTTGCCTTCGTAGGTCTTCATTACTTCTCCTTTCGTCGGGCCTTACGGCCTCATACCAATTCCTGATTTTCCTGCCGCTTCCTTACACCAACTCCAACAGATGGCCCATCTTTTCCTGCTTGGTCTTGAGATAGAGGTAATCGTGGGCGTTTGCCTCGACCTCTATGGGCACTCGCTCGGTTATCTCCAGCCCAAAGCCCGAAAGCCCGTAGACCTTATCCGGGTTGTTCGTGAGCAGCCTGAAGGAGCGTACCCCGAGATCCCGGAGTATCTGCGCGCCGATGAAATATTCACGCAGGTCGTCTTCAAAGCCCAGCGCGAGGTTTGCCTCAACGGTATCCATACCCTGGTCTTGCAGCTCATAGGCCTTGAGCTTGTTGATGAGCCCGATGCCACGGCCCTCCTGGCGCATATACAGCATGACGCCCCTGCCCTCACGCTCTATCTGCTCCATGGCCGCAGAGAACTGATCGCCACAGTCGCAGCGCAACGACCCAAAGGTATCCCCGGTGAGGCATTCGGAGTGCACGCGGGCGAGGATGTTCTCACCGCCGGTGATGTCGCCTTTGACGAGGGCCACGTGGTGTTCCCCGTTGAGCTTGTTGATATAGCCGTGTGCGACGAACTCCCCATAGCTGGTAGGCAAACTGGTGGTGGCTACGCGCGCAACCAGCTTGTCGTGTATCTTGCGGTATTCCTGCAGGTCTGCAATCGTGATTATCCTGATGTTCCATTGCTGAGCAAACTCGATAAGCTCCGAGGTCCGCATCATCTGGCCGTCGTCGCGCATGACCTCACAGCAGAGCCCACACGCCTTCAGCCCGGCCAGGCGCATGAGGTCAACCGTGGCCTCGGTATGCCCGTTGCGCTCAAGCACCCCGTTCTCCTTGGAAAGCAGCGGAAACATATGACCGGGACGACGAAAGTCCTCGGGTCGTGCATCGTCCTCCACACATTTGAGCGCCGTGAGAGAGCGTTCGGCGGCAGAGATGCCCGT
>JAIRZP010000219.1 GCA_031267175.1 Coriobacteriales bacterium
AACTCGCGCAGATCGAACTCGTCCTCAATGCGTTCCAACACAGACGTGCGTACGACGTTGGCAATAGACCTGCCATGCAGACTGGCGTAGGACTTTACAAGCGCCTTCTCTTCGTCGGGCAGGCGTATGCTCAGTGTGGCCATGGAAGTTCCTTTCGCTCTGTGTACTGCAATGGTAACACATTCAGGAGCAGGGAGCCAGATTAGAATAGCTATTCCCGTTGATGCAAACCCCTATTCGGTTCTTTTGCCGAAACGGCGCCCTGCGTATTTGACGCAGAAGTCGTAGAAGCGCTGCTCGGGCTCGGTGAGGTTGCGATAGGGGAGATACGATATGCCAAACCGGAGCGTCAGATCCTTTGAGGGCACACAGCACACTTTGGGATACTCGCTGAACATCTCCAATGCATTAACGGAACTCAGCGTGAATCCCAGACCGTAACCTTTTGCGACGAAGTCAAAGATGCGGTACAGTTCTGAAGTCTCGTAGATCTCACCGAGTGTTACATCGCTCTCAGCACAAAGCTTCAAAAGCGCGTTATAGACCTTGTATTCCTTCCCAGGTATGGCAATATCCAGTCCCTCAAAGTCCCAGGCGGCCAAGGCCTCCTTTCTGGCGAGGGCAAACTTCGTATTGACCCAAAAGCACACGATATCAGTGAAGAGTTCCGTCGTGACAAAGTCCTGGCTGTAAGGGGCAACAGTAAAGGCCAGGTCAAAGTGCTGATTAAGCAGCCCCACCTCACACTCTCTGTCTGTGTATTCGCTGTAGCTCAGTGTTATATCGGGGTGCGCACGGTTAAGATCAAAGAGAAAGCTCGGTCCCATCAGGCCCCACATGCCCTGACAGCTCCCAAAGCGTATCACGTTGTTCTTCTGGGCCCTGATCCTCTCGATAGTCTCACGCAGGAGAGAGAAATCACTCTCATAATTCAAGAAGAAATGATGGAGGGCATCGGCATACTCGGTGGGTTCCAGATTGCCCAGATCGTCCTTTTCAAAAAGCTCTACTCCGAGGCTCTTCTCCAGTGATCGCATGGCCTTGGCCAGCCCCGTGGTGGTAAGGGAAGCCCGTTTGGCAGCGGCGTTATAGCTTCGCATGTCGTATACGTGAGCAAAGTAATGCAGGTGTTCGGTATTCAAGGCTCTCACCTCCGCAATACGCAGGGCCACAGCGTGCAAAGTGCTGTCCAGTCCTCTTTGATTATAGGGATAAAGGGGACACAGCTCGCGCAAAAGAGCGACTTTCTGTTGAGTTTTGCAACTCTTTGTCGGCGTCTGTTGTATTGAAATTGCTTGTCCTACCGCGTAAGTTTGATGCATCGGACAATACCGAGCAATTCGAACTGAGGAGGAGCAAGTATGAATAACAGGAGAAAGCAACACACGGATCAAGGTGAGAAGGCATTGCAGGAACCCTTGCAGAGGGAGATCTCGCGACGCAGCATGCTCTTTGGCACGGGTATTGCGGTGGCGGGCGTTGCGACAGCAGGGCTCGTGGGTTGCTCGCCGGCCGAGCCAAGCCCTCCTGCCGCACCAGCGGCCGACCAGACAACAGGTACAACCGATGACCTCTGGGCCCTCGACCCCGTTGGTGAGCCAACCGAGACCCTGGAAGCGGATCTGGTGGTCATTGGCGGCGGCGGAACAGGGCTTGCAGCAGCTACGATGGCACAACAGCTGGGACTCAGCACGGTAGTGCTTGAGAAATTGGGAACTCCGGGCGGCTCATATATCTGCACCGAAGGCATGTTCGTTTTTGACTCTCACTGGCAAAAGGAGGCAGGCGTTGTGGGAGATTTCGACACCCTGCTTGCGCGCCTGATGGACTATCATCACTGGATTCCCCGCCCAGAGCTCTATCGGACTTTTGTGATGGAAACAGCCGAGACGGTGGATTGGTGCGAGAGCATCGGCTGCGAGTATGGGATGCTTGCTACCATCGGTGAGACGCCGCAGAGTTTCCTCGCCTGGAAACACGACCCCAACAGCGATTCCTCTCCGGGGAGCGAGTTTGCCGCGAGCCTTGCACAGGCCGCAGAAGATGCGGGCGCGCAAATGCTGTTTCAGACTTCCGGCAAGAAGATCCTCAGAGAAAACGGTGCTGTTGCCGGAGTCCTGGCAGAGGACAGCGGCGGCATTGTTACGCAGATCAACGCACCGGCAGTACTCATCGCAACCGGTGGTTATGGGCAGAGCGAGGAGATGCTCAAAGAGCTGGCACACTTCATCGGTAAGGCGGTAGAACCGGGGACGCCTGGTAGAGTAGGCGATGGCATGAAGCTCGGTCTTGACGCAGGTGCACAACTCTGGGACTATCCGGGTACTCTCCCGCTGCTTGGCCCCTTGGTGGCGGGTGCTGGCTGGGAGCCGCCCATGGTCATCACCTCGTTTCAGCCTACGTTGTGGATTAATCAGGATTGTGAACGTTTCATTGGTGAAGACACCCTCCTGATTAACTTCACCTATGCGGGGCAGGCCGCCAAAAACCAGGAGCGCACCTTCTCATTGCTCACCGAGGCAGAGATAGACCGATTTGAGCAGGAAGGGCCCTATGCTGACATCTTTACAATGGGTCATGTGGGAACCCCGGTCAAGGGAGTCAAGGAGCGGCTGGAGCAGTTAAGCGCAGAAGGAACTGTGTTCATAGCCGATACCCTGGATGATGTTGCCGCACTGGCGGGCCTTGACCCTGCCGCTTTGCGTGCCTGCGTGGAGCAGTACAACGGGTATTGTGCAACGGGTGTTGATCCTGAGTTCAACAAGGCTGCCCAGTACCTCAATCCCCTTGATTCGAGCCCCTATTACCTCTTAGAGAAGGCCGTATGCTTTACCGGCTCAGGTGGCTGTCTCAAGGTAGACACAGAGATGCGTTGCCTCGACGCGGATCGTCAACCCATCAG
>JAIRZP010000234.1 GCA_031267175.1 Coriobacteriales bacterium
ATGGCCCCAAAATAGTGGTCCTCCAGCTCCTGGCCCTTACAGGGATCCACGCCAAAGAGCGTACGCCCGGTGAGCAGAAGGTCGAGGCGGTTTTGGTAATCCTCCTCCTTGATGAGGAAGTACTCCTGCTCCGGCCCTACGGTGGTGGCCACCGTGGCAGGCTCTTTGCCAAAGAGCGCCAGTATGCGCCGCACCTCGCGCGCGAGCGCACCCATGGAGCGTAGCAGCGGGGTCTTCTTGTCGAGCGCCTCGCCCGTGTAACTCACAAAGGCCGTAGGGATGCAGAGCACCTCATCCTTGATAAAGGCGTAGCTCGTGGGGTCCCACGCGGTATAGCCACGGGCCTCAAAGGTGGCACGGATGCCTCCGGAGGGAAAGCTCGACGCGTCCGGCTCGCCGTGGACCAGTTCCTTACCAGAGAAGGTGAATATGGCCGTGCCGTCGGGCTTGGGGGTTATGAAGCTGTCGTGCTTTTCGGAGGTAATGCCGGTGAGGGGCTGAAACCAGTGCGTAAAATGTGTGGCACCGTGCTCGATGGCCCATTCCTTCATGGCATGTGCCACGGCATTGGCCAGGTCGATGTTGAGAGGATAGTCCTCCTTGATGGTTTTGGAGAGTTCCTGATAGACAGGCCGGGGCAGCTTCTCCTGCATTATCTGGTCATTAAAGACCATACTTCCGTAATACTCACAGATTTCTTCTGACATCAGGTGCTCCTTTGCTGGTGGTTTCTGTGCTGTCTCTCGGGGTGTTGCCTCACACAGGACTCAGATTCTTTATTGTACCCCTGATGGCGCTTTTGTGTGTGGAGAGGAAGCGGAGGGAAGAGCTACCCCACCGGGGATGACTATCCGGGGATGGGCAAAACCCGTGGAGGCGACCCCTTCATAGAGGGCGAGGAGACGATCATCGCGCACGACGCTCATCAATAGGTGCGGCTCAGTTGAGGACGGCGTCAGGGCCTCTGGCTGGGCCAGAGCCGGCGGTACGACCGTATCATCCTGCACACCCTCCCTCCCCTGCCCAAGGCTGGCGAGCTGCGCGGCGCTCAGCGTGAGGGTCCTGCCGTTTTTGACCCGCTCGGCCCGAACTGCATCTATCCGTAGCTCGGGCAGGCCCAGCGCCGCCACGGGGTCGATGAAGGGGAGCGGTTCGCCTTCTTCCAAGCTATCCAGCGTGCAGGCCTGTTCAACACGCACCGAGCCCGAACGCAGGCGCCGGAGCTCACCCAGATGGGCGGCGGTGCCGAGCGCATCTCCCGTGTCACGGGCAAAGGAGCGCACATAAAAGCCCTTTGAGGTTGTGAGCTCGACGCGCCAGTAATCGCGCCCGCATTCCAGGAGTCTTGCCTCTTTCAGCTCCACCTCTCGCGGCTCCAGCTCAAGTGCCTTGCCCGCGCGTGCCGCCTTATACGAGGTGATACCACCCTGTTTGACTGCGGAATACGCGGGAGGCAGCTGCAAAACGGTGGCAGGCAGCCCCAGCCCGTCGAGGTAGCGCGTGGCAAAGTCCGCGTCTGCCACCCGGTCAGGCACCTCGCAGCTGCGGATGGCCTCCCCTTCGGCGTCGTCAGTCGTGGTTGCCGTGCCAAAGCAGATCTGAGCCTCATAGACCTTGATGCCGGACATGAGAAAGCGGGAAAGCCGCGTGGCAGGGCCAACACACATGAGCAACAGACCGCTTGCACCCGGATCAAGGGTACCGGCATGGCCTATCCGACGCTCCTTTGTGAGCCGTCGGAGCGCATTGACCACGTCGTGCGAGGTCATGCCGCGGGGCTTGTCCAGTGCGAGGATCCCAGAGAGCCCGGTGGGTACGCGCCTGCGTGTCACAGATACTCAGCCCCCGCTGCCTCACGTGCCGGCAGAAAGCCTGGCAGAAAGCTCACTCGCGAGCCCGCTTACTACGAGGGAAATGACCTCGTCCAGAGGCTGCTTCAGCGTAAGGCCGGCGGCTCCGGCGTGGCCTCCGCCGCCAAACCTGCTGGCAAAGGCACCCACATTAAAGGTATTTCGCGAGCGCAGGCTCGCGTGAATGCCCTTTGTGCCCTCATCACGAAAGAGCGCTGCCACCTCAACGCCCTTGATGGCGCGCAGGGTAGCGGGGAGTTGCTCGGTGGCATCGCGCTCGAGCCCCAAAGCCCGCAGGTCGTCCTCGAGAATGAAGGAGTAGGCCACGCTGCCGCCCCCGGAAAACTGTATACGGTCGATCATCAAAGCCTCAAGACGCAGGGCTGAGAGTGTTCTGTTCTCGTAGACCAGCTCGCTCATACGGGCCGGGTCAACGCCGATGCCGATCATCTCCGTGGCGTCGGCAAAGGCCGAGGCGTTGGTATTTCTGAAGGCAAAGCGGCCTGTGTCGGTCATGATGCCCACGTAGCAGTACGTGGCCATGGCAAGGGTCGGCTTTATGCCACTCGCCTTGATTATCCTCCAGATGACTGTGGCGGCAGCGGGGGCTGTGGCGTCGCCGATATAGTGGTTGGCGAATCCCTCGTAGTTGCTGTGGTGGTCTATGACGAGCGTGTCCCGTGCCACACCCAGGATACGCTCGGAGGTACCCAGGCGCTTGGCGGTGGACGCGTCAACCACGATAAAGAGGTCGGGAACCCCAGAGTACTCACTGGCCCGCACGAACTCGTACTCCGGCAGGAATCTGTAGAGCTCCGGTGCGGCGGAGTCCTGGCCAAGCAGGACGACAGCGTCCTTGCCGAGGGCGCGCAGCAGGCTGCGGAGCGCGAGGGCAGAGCCGATGGCGTCGCCATCAGGGTTGACATGCCCGGCGATGGCGATACTCTGAGCGCCCTCCATGACCTTGAGGGCTTCTTCCGGGGAGAGGCTCATCGATCCTCACTCCTGAAATACGCGTCTATGTCCTGGGCGTGGTCTATGCCGGTGTCGATGACGAACCTGAGTTCCGGAGTAACCCGCCACCCCAACTCGTGGCCGAGCAGGGTTCGCAGGCGTCCTTTGGCGCTTTCGAGGCCCGCCAGCGTGCTGTCGTAGTGCCCCGGAGAGCTGCTCACCAGCACGGTGGCCACGCTGCGATCCTTGGACACCCGCACCTCGGTGACGGTTATCAGTTCAAGGCGCGGGTCGGAGAACTCCGTCAGCAGGAGAGAGGCGAGAGCGGCGCGGGCCGTCTCGTTGACTTTTCTGGATGCCGCTGAGTGTCTCTCCGCCATGTCTGTCTATGCCTCTCTTACCACTTCGGTGATTTTGAAGGTCTCGAGGGTATCGCCTGGCTTGATGTCCTGGTAGCCCTCGATGCCAATGCCGCACTCATAGCCTGCCTTGACGCTCTTGACATCGTCCTTAAAGCGGCGAAGCGAGGCGATAGTGCCCTCGTGGATTATCAGGCTGTCGCGGATGATGCGGATCCTATCGTCGCGGCCTATCTCCCCTTCTTCTACGAGACAGCCTGCGATGGTCCCCAGCTTGGGCACCTTGAAGGTTTCGCGTACCTCGGCCAGGCCGGTGTCCTCCTCCACGATCTCGGGAGCCAGCAGGCCCACGCGGGCCGCGTTGATATCCTCGATGGCCTGATAGATTATCTTGTAGGTCTTGATCTCCACCTCTTCCCTGACTGCCATCTGCCGGGCCTTGGCCGTGGGACGCACGTTAAAGCCGATGATGACCGCGTTGGAGGCGGCAGCCAGGATAACGTCGGTCTCGGTAACGCCGCCAACGGCGGAGTGGATGATGTTGATGCGCACCTCACTCTGATCCATCTTTGCCAGAGCGTCTCCCAGTGCCTCTATAGAGCCCTGTACGTCTGCCTTGACGATGAGATTGAGCTCACTGAGCTTGTCCTGCTCAATATGGCTGAAGAGGTTCTCCAGGGTGATGCGCTGCTTGTTCTGCTGCTCGGCCATGCGTCGCCTGAGCGAGCGATCCTCAGCGAGATTGCGCGCGCTACGCTCCTCGGCAAAGACCCTGAAGTCATCGCCGGCATCGGGCACGGAGTTGAGGCCGATAATCTCCACGGGGTCAGAAGGTCTTGCCTCGGCAACATTCTCGCCCACCGGGTTGATGAGGGCGCGCACGCGTCCGTAGCTCGTACCCATGACTATGGCGTCGCCCACCTGTATGGTACCGCGCTGCACGAGCACCGTGGCCACCGGGCCGCGTCCCCTGTCGAGCTTGGCCTCGATAACAAAGCCGGAGGCAAGGGCGTTGGGGTTTGCCCGGAGTTCGAGAACATCGGCCTGCAGGATAATGGCCTCCAAGAGCTCGTCGATATTGATGCGCTTCTTTGCCGAGACCTCCACAAACATATTCTGGCCGCCCCATTCCTCCGGCACAATGCCGTGCTCGGAGAGCTCCTGGCGGGCACGCTCCGGCGTGGCCCCGGGCTTGTCTATCTTATTGATGGCCACCACCAGGGGTACGCCAGCCGCCTCGGCATGGTTGATGGCCTCGATAGTCTGAGGCATGACGCCGTCGTCTGCGGCCACGACGAGAACCACGACATCGGTGATACGCGCGCCGCGGGCCCGCATGGCGGTAAAGGCCTCATGGCCAGGGGTGTCGATGAAGGTTATCTGTCGGCCCTTGCTGTGTACGACCGACGCGCCGATGTGTTGGGTAATGCCGCCTGCCTCGGAAGCGATGACCTCGGTCTCGCGAATGGCATCCAGGAGGGAGGTCTTGCCGTGGTCAACGTGTCCCATGACCGTGACCACCGGTGGTCTGGGCAGCAGCTTGTCGGGGGCGTCGCTTATCTGTACCACGTATTCCTCCTCCGGCGAGACGATACGGATCTTGCGCTCCAGGTCGTCTGCGATAAGCTCGATGAGCTCGTCGCCCATGGTCTGCGTAACGGTAAGCGGGCTTCCGAGCAAAAAGAGCCGCTTGACCACATCATTGGAAGCAACGCCCAGGATATCGGAGAACTCCTGCACCGAGGCGCCGGTGGGAATCTCGGCTACCGAGGAGTCCAGAACCAGCACGGGATCCAGCCCCCGCTCGATGGCCACCAGCTCGGCGCGCTCCTTGGCCTCTGCCTCGCGCTTTTCCTTGCGCTTCTTGCGGCGTCCGCCGCCTTCATCATCGGCAGCCTTGACGGCAGCACGGGCCTCTGCGAGAACCTTCTCGCGTTGCAGTATCTCAGCGGCAATGGCCATCTGTCGGTAACGGGCGTCCTCGGAGGCATCGTCGTCCTCGTATATGTCGGTCGTCGGCACCTCAAACTGTTTGCGGACTTCCTTGGCCTTGCGACTACGGCCGGCACCCTCACCGGGCTCATGCTCGCCGGTGTCACGGCCCTTACGCCCCTTGCCCTTACGGCTGCCCCGGCCCTCGCTTTCGGGCTCAACGGGCATACCGATGTCGCCTTTGGCTGCTTTTTGCTGCAGGGGCTGCTCACGGGCCTGATCGTCCGCGCTGGCGCTCGAACCCTCGGCCTGCATACTGCCTTTTGCCCGCGTCTTGCCCGGTTTGCCCGCGGCGGCAGCCTCGCCAGCAGTGGCGCGGCCCGCCTTGCCGCCTGCGGTCGCCTTTGCCTTGCGCTCCTCTTTGAGAGACGCCTTCTCGGCATCTATGCGGCTCTGTTCCGCCGCAATCCGCGAAAGCAGGCCACTGAAGGCAGAAGGTGCCTTCTTTATGGTTGCGGCCCTGTCCGCGGTCTTCTTCTGTTCTGTTGCCGGTGCAGCTGCCTGATCTGCTTTCGATGCCGTAGCCGGGGCTTTGTCCGTCGAGGCCGCTCGCACGGCCGCCTCCGCACCGCTCTGTTGCTCTTCAGAACCACTGGCTTCTTCGCTGCCCTCGTCCTCGCTTGACGCCTCGCCTGACACCTCGCTCGCCTCGGCGGATACCTCGTCGGATGCTTCGCTTAACGGGGAGAGAGCTTGTATCTCTGGCGCCTTGGGCACCTCAGCCTCAGAAGCCGGAGAAGCGCTGACAACGGCCGCTTCTATTGTGTCGTCGGCATTGTCACCCGCTGGCGCTGCTGCGACAGCTTCCTCAGCACGCTGCTCCTTGTCGGCAACGCTGATTCCCGCAAACGCTTCCGCGGCACCTTCAACAGAAGCTGCTCCGGTCGCAGTGCCCTGCTCCTGGTTGAGCTGCGTCTTGCGCTGGGCGCGTTCCTTTTCTGCTGCCGCGGCCTTTGCTGCCGCCTCTTCCTCGCGGCGTTTGCGCTCTGCTGCGGCCTTTGCCGCGGCCTCGGCTTTTCTGGCTTCCTCGGCCTCCGCCTGCTTCTCGGCAATCTCCGGCCCCAGATGCTTACGAACCTTGTCCACATAGGCATCAACCAGCGTGGAGGAATGGCCCTTGGCGGGTATCTTCATCTCCTCCAGGTGTACGAGCAGCTCCTTGCTGCTCATGCCAAACTCCTTGGCCAACTCATGTACTCTGGTCACTGCCATGTTGCTCCGTCCCTCTATACCTTCTGCCCCTGCGTGGCGCAGAAGGCCTTGAATTCGCCGTGCAGACGCTGATAGTCCTCGCCGGTAAGCTGGCACTTCAGTGCCGCGCCCAGGCGCGCCCGCTTTTCAGCCGCACCAAAGCATTCCTCTCTGGCGCAGAGGTAGGCTCCTCGTCCCTTGGCACGACCGCTGGGGTCGCACGCAATACTGCCATCCTTGCCGCGCACAAAACGGACCAGGCTGCCTTTGGCATCGCTGGCACCGCAGGCCACACAGCGGCGCTGGGGGAGACGACGCCCAGTAGCGGCACCATCCTCATGCCCAACCGCTTTTGTGTCCTTGCTCATGCTTGCCCGTTCTGGCTTGTTCTTGCTCACGTTATGCTCACTCGGCCTGATCCTCTGCCAATGACGCTGCGTCCTCGGCGTTATCGGCCCTCGTGTTGCCGAGGACCTCACGGGCCGCCTCACCCAACTCGTTTTCGAGCTCGACGGCATCGGAGTCAGGCAGCTTGTCCTCTGCGAGGGCAACGGCATCCCGGGCCCTGTCAAAGGCCTCATGCTTTACCTCGTCGGCACTTTCTGCCTGGGTGGCATCCTCGGAGGCGATGGCCCGCTCAAGGGACTGCTCGGCACGCGCGACCTGCGCAATATCATCGAGGGTCTCGTGAGACTCGGCCTCTACGACATGCTCGTGCACACCGCAGTAACGCGAGCCCTGGCGCGCATGGTTGCGGCACCTGATGCCCGCGTCGTTGACGTACTCACAGCGGCCGTCCTCTCGCTCCCCTGCCTTCTCCTCCTCATCAAAGAGTGTGTTGACGAGAGCAGGCAGGTCTCCTTTAAGGCTCGCGCTCTTTATATCGATATGCCAGCCGGTGAGACGCGCCGCCAGGCGGGC
>JAIRZP010000245.1 GCA_031267175.1 Coriobacteriales bacterium
ACCCCGAAAAGCTCTTTGATGTCTTTGATCTCAACGTCAATCAGCTCTTTAAGTACATTCCCGGCAAGAGTGGTTTTGGGTGCAACTACAAGACCCTGCTGGTCAAGGTCTACAAGGTATAAGGGAGGTGTGGAAATGGCTGAATATGGAATCCTCGTCGATTACGAATGGTGCTCCGGCTGCCATAGCTGTGAGGTGGCCTGCCAGATGGAACACGGTTTTGAGCCGGACCACTTTGGCATCAAGATAGCAGAGCTGGGCCCCTGGCAGATTGCCGGCAAAAAGTGGCAACACGCCAATATCCCGCTGTTCTCTGAACAGTGCGATCTCTGTGCGGCGCGTACGACCCAAGGCAAGCTCCCCACCTGCGTGCATCACTGTCAGGCCGCCTGTCTCAGCTATGGCACGCTGGACGCGCTTGCAGCCCAGCTCAAGGAAAAGCCGCAACAGGCGCTGGTCGCCCTCAGATAGCGGATACCCGTACCGTACTGTGAAGAGAAAGGAGGCCTCCCAAAGCACATCTGTCAGATACCTGCAAGAAGAGTTCCTGCATTACAACAGGAAGGAGGAGACGCAATTGACTGAGAAGAGAGAATATGTGCTCATTGAGCACGAAAAACCCTGGACCTACGAAGAAGACGGGCTCAAGGTTGCACGCGGCAGTGCCTGGACCGGTCCGGGCTGTCACATCGGATGCGGCGTTTTGCTGTATACCGATGAGAACGGCAGGCTGGTCAAAGTGGAAGGCGACCCGGAAAACCCCTTTAACGAGGGCCGGCTCTGTATTCGTTGCCTGGCCCTGCCCGAGGTTACCCACAGCACCAAGCGCCTGACCTACCCCATGAAACGCGATAAGGCACTCAGGGGTAAGAATCAGTTCGAGCGCATCAGTTGGGACGAGGCCCTGGACACCATTGAGGCCAAGCTCAAGGAGATTGCCGAGCAGTATGGCCCGGAAAGTGTGCTGTTCATGCAGGGTACCGGGCGCGACATAGCCGCCTGGATCTCACGACTGGCCTGGAGCTATGGCAGTCCCAACTATGGGTTCCCGCTCTCGGGGCTTGCCTGCTATCTGCCCCGGGTCTCGGGCATGTACTCGACGACCGGCTCGTTTTGGGTCTGCGACTGCTCACAGCAGTTCCCCGACCGCTATGACAATCCGGAATACCAGGATCCGGAGGTCATGATACTCTGGGGCAACAATCCCCTCATATCCAATTCTGATGGCTTCTTTGGGCACTGGGTGGTAGACCTTATGCGCCGTGGTATGAAGACCATCGTCTGTGACCCCCGGATGACCTGGCTGGGTGCCCGCGCCGAGATAGTCCTGCCGGTACGACCAGGTACCGACGCGGCTCTCGCGCTGGGCATGCTCAATGTTATCATTGGCGAGGACCTCTACGACCATGAATTCGTCGAACTCTGGTGCTATGGCTTTGACGAGCTGGCTGAACGGGCCAAAGAGTACCCGGTGGACAAGGTCGCTGAGATCTGCTGGGTCGATGCGGACAGGATACGTACGGCCGCCCGGCTCTTCGCCAACGCTGAGCGCGCCTGTGTGCAATGGGGCGTGGCGGTGGATATGACCAGGGAGGCCCTGCCTGCCGGTCAGGCCATCAGCGCCCTCACCCAGATCACCGGCAATATCGACCGGCCTGGTGGGATGATCATTCCGCCGGAATTGATCTTCTATGGCGGGGGCTTTGGTGCCGACCTGCTCACCCCCGAGCAAACCAACAAGCGCCTGGGTATGAACCAGTATCCGCTGCTCAAGTTTGGCTTTGCCACCTTCCAGCCGGATGTTGCCCTGAGGGCCATGGAAACCGGCGACCCCTACGAGATCCGAGGCCTGTGGCTCCAAACCACCAACACCATTGCCTGTATGGGCGCAGACCCCAAGCGTTGGCTCGCCGCGGCAAAGAAGGCCGACTTTATCGTCTGCACCGACCTCTTCATGACTCCCACGATAATGGCACTGGCAGACTATGTTTTGCCAGCGGCTACCTATCCCGAGCGCGATGGCCTGCGCATCGGCGACGGTCCCCAGCGTGGAGAGACCATCAACAAGGTGGTGCAGGTAGGGGAGTGCAAGAGCGACATGGAGATAAACCTCGAGCTGGGTCGGCGACTCAACCCCGAGGCCTGGCCGTGGCAAGACGTCAAGGAGATGTTCACCTCGATGATCGCCGAGACCGGCTATGACTTTGACGGCCTCAGAGCGGTTGCCCCGGCCTATCCCCGGTATATCTATCGCAAGCACGAGAAAGGCCTGTTGCGCCGGGATGGAAGCCCTGGATTCAACACCGCTACTGGCAGGATAGAGCTCTGGGCCACGGTCTATGCCAACGCCGGGCTTGATCCGCTGCCCTACTTTGAAGAACCGGAGCCGGGCCCGGGCTCCACGCCGGAGCTTCTGGACGAGTACCCGTTGGTTCTCACCACCGGCGCGCGCAACTGGGGCATGTTCCATTCCGAGCACCGCAATATCCCACGTCTGCGCTCGCTCAGACCCGACCCGCTCATAGAGGTGCATCCCGATGCCGCGGAGAAGTTCGGCCTCAAAGACGGGGACTGGGTCTGGGTAGAAAACCAACTCGACCGCGCAAAGCGCAGGGTCAAGCTCTGGCCTGCGCTCCTCGATGCGCGCTTCTGCTCAACCGATCACGCCTGGTGGTTCCCTGAGGCCGACCCGGAGAAGCTCTACGAAGTCTTTGACCTCAACATCAACAATAACGTCACCTGGACACCGGGCAAGAGCGGCTTTGGCTCCAACTACAAATGCATGTTGGTCAAGCTCTCTAAGGTAGAGGAGGGCGAGACGCATGACTGACACATACGGAATCCTTATTGACTATCACTGGTGCACCGGCTGCCACAGCTGCGAGATCGCGTGCCAGATGGAGTTTGGCTTTGCCATCGGCCAGGGCGGCATCAAGGTCTTTGAGATAGGGCCCTGGCAGATTGAAGGCGATACGTGGCAGTTTGACTTTGCTCCCGTGCTCACCGACCAATGTGATGGCTGCGCAAACCGTGCCCTGGCAGGAAAGCAACCGACCTGCGTCCACCACTGTCAGGCTCGGTGTATGACCTATGGGCCTCTCAGTGAGCTGGCTATAGCGCTGGCCGATCATCGCAAACAACAACTTTACTCTCTTTAGGAGGAACACATGGCTGCAAATGCCCTCGTTAATTTTGGTGTTGCCGACAGGCAGTTGAGCAACAAGGAAAAATGGATCAGCTTCTTTGGCCTGTTCCTGTTTGGTTTTTCGAACGTATTCAATCTTCTCAAGCCTTCCGCGTTCCTGGGCGATCTGGGTGCGATATTCAATATGGGTATGGAGAGTGTGGGCAATCTGATGGGCGTGTTCGCCTTCGCCACGCTGATCCTGGCCTTTCCCGGTGCCTGGCTGATGCGCAACATCGGCATCAAGACCTCACTTCTGATAACCATGATAATAACCATCATCGGCTCAATTCTGGGTATCCTGGCACCCAACGGCGACGTGCTGCTCTTCTCACGTGTGCTGGAGGGAGTGGGCTTTGGCCTCATAGCCGTCATTGGTCCCAACATTATGCCTCGCCTCTTTGAACTGTCAAAGCAAGGCCTGGTCATGGGTATCTGGAGTCAGTGGGTGCCGGTTGGCACGGTCATCGTATTCTTCCTGGCTCCCATACTGTACACCGCCTTTGGCTGGCAGAGCCTCTGGGTGGTTTCCATCGCTTTGGAGCTCATCGCTCTTGTCTGGCTCTTTACGGGAGTGAAGTTCTCAAAGACACCGGAGAATGTCCTGGCACTCGGCGGCGGCGAAGGCCGCAAGCACGTTGTCAAGGGTAAGGTCTATCTCGTAGGTGCCATCGCGGTCTCCGTCATCTTTACACTGTGGACCTTCGTCTATCTCGATGACATCAACGGCTTCTATCCTACCTTCCTGCAGGAGGTCAAAGGTTGGGACATACAGGCGGCTGCCATGCCTACCTTGGTGCTGGCCGCTATTACCATTCCAGCAGGCATCCTAGCCGGTATGATAATGGGTAAGACACGCACCTGTAAATGGTTCGTTGCAGGCGGGTATGCCCTGGTCTGCATTTCTGTACTCGTCGGCTACACCGCTGCCGGCGACAATGTCTCGCCGTGGATACTGGCGGTGCTGATGGGCTTTGCGGGAGGCGCGGTGCCCACTGCCACCCGTTCCATCATACCCATGCTGGCCAAGGATCCCACAAAGACCGATTATGCGCTCGCGGTCATGGCCTTTACGACCGGTTTCGGGCAGCTCTTCAGCGGTGTCTATGGTGCCTCGGTGGCGAGTATCGGCTGGTTTGACACGGCCTACTTCGTGCTCTTCCCCTGTGCGGCCGTGGCGGTTGTCGCAACGATACTCTTTGTCAAGAGCGACCACGCGGTTGCCAAGGAAGACGCTCTTCTGCCCGATCCGGAAGAGCATGTTGCCGCAAGGAACTGATCCTGTCTGCCTGCTTTACCGGGCTGGTGGGTACGGGGCCGCGTACCCACCAGCATAACAGGCCCTGAGGATGATGG
>JAIRZP010000251.1 GCA_031267175.1 Coriobacteriales bacterium
TTCGATAATGAGGATTGCTGGCACAACTATGAGCGACCAGGTTATATCCCCCAGAGTAAAAAGCCTGATAACCAACAGTATTGTTCCAAATGTCAAACCCACGGGGCACACGAGACAAAAAACCGGAAAGCCAAAAACAGCGGTAGAAACCACAAATCCACCAAGAATGAAGTGTCGTGAATCCAAAGGTTTTCGTGTTTTTGAACAAGAGGAGCACCCTTTCCCAGAAACAGAGGCTTTCAACAGCGCCTTTTCGCTCCCAGTCAGTCCATCGGTCTTTTCTGGATTGGGGGTTTCGACCAAATCCCCAGGCTGTACCTGGCTAACGTTGGTGCGTTGGATTGTCTCATTGCGCTTGAAGAGGCTTCGTATTCTCTGTACTACGGGAATCGGGCAAATCCAAGCGCAAAATGCGCGCCCGAACAAGACAATGAGCGCTACAACAACCCCCAATGAAATCATGGCTTGCGGAATAATTGTCTTTGATGCAACCATGACACTGAGTGCTCCCAGCGGACACAAGAGGGCAATATCGGACCAGCCGATTGCCGAAAGCGTGCCAACTCCGCTGTTAAGCATAAAGCCGATACTGATGACAACCAGTAGCAATGACGCGGTAAGGGTTCGTAAGGTTTTTGATTTCATGTCTGTTTCTCAGGCCTCACTCTCCGGGCGTACCACTACAGCTCGTTCGGTAGCGCCGCTTGAAATCGACGCATTCTGCAACGAAACACAGACGCTTTCACAGGCTCCACAACCATTACAATCCGCTTCGATAACAAAGGGACGACCATAACTGTCAAGCTCGATTGCATGGTAAGGGCATGCATCGTAACAAAATCGACACCCGATAAGCATGAAAGCGAGGCACCAGTCTTTCCTTATCACCGCCTTGCCGATGATGGTATTTGCATCAGTTGCCTGGTCTGGCAAGCAAAGCGCATCGGTGGGACAGGCCTTTGCGCAGAGCGGATCACCTCCGTTTTCGTCAAGGCAAAAGTCGCAGTAATCATGGGAAAAATCGAGCGTAGGCGTACGGGAGTTGAGCAATCCCTTTTCAATATGAGCAGGCGCTATGACCTCACGGGGACAAATCTCGATGCATTTTGCACATCTAATACAAGCTGCCATAAGCCTGTCTTCGTTTTGACCGCCTGGTGGCCGCAGTATCTCCTCTGCACTCACGAGTTTTGTACTCCCAAGGCCAAGAAGCACAGCGCAACATCCTACACCGCCCAGGAATGTCCGTCGAGAAATACCACCCTTTGAGCATTTGGGGTTTATAGTGGCTTTGGTGCTCTTGTTGAGCTGATGAGAACCCGTTCCTTCCGCGCCCCTGTCAGTTTCTCTGTCATGCATAGCGCGGTCTACTCTTGATTCTGGTCGAGCAATTGGCTGTGTTGCGGCCCCAGGTTTGTATTGAGAACCATAGCCAGAAATTCCTGATCCAGATTCAGAAATCCTTCAGTCAGAAACGCAAGGCCCAGGTAGAAATCTGTTTTCGCAAATTTTTTCATATCCGCTGTCAGCATCGGTATCCACGAAATCAAGTGATCCTCCAAAAAGTTCTGCTGCGTCAAGAGAAGCTTGTGTGTTCTGCCGATGCTTCCGCTTCGCAAAGACTCAACGATCCGACAGCACAGGATCTGTTGAAATTCAAGCTCCAGGGCTATGTGGTCTTCGCCCTCCTTCCAAGAGGCTTTTTTGTTAAGGCCAGAAGCTTTGTAGATGGCGAGGACTTCATCTCGCGCACCCTGCATCAAGAGGCGCTTTTCTGAGGTATAGACCGACTCAAAGGGGTACGCCGCAGAATAAGCAGTCATGCCATGACCTATGAATACCCGGGAATAATCAACTGCCAGTTCTTCCAAACTGCTTTCCCATCTACTACCCAAAAAACCTGCCATGAGACGATAGCCTTCATCAACATCGGCAGTGCCGGTTTTGACGGGATAATCAGCTCTGCACACTTCCTCAAACATCGGTGTATCGATCTCAGAATTAAAAAGGCGCGAAAGAAAACCATAGCTCGCCGCTCTCTGTTCATTAATCAGAATCAAGTCCTCTACGTCGAAGTCCTGCTGGGCTATTGTTACTGTGTTGCGTGTCACGACACTACCTCCCTTGCGTCTTCTGTCTGCGCGTAGACAACATCGCCCAGGCGCAGTAAGGCTTCCTTTCCTGTGTCTGTTATGTGCCAGGACTTTTTCCAGACGAGCGCATCGCTCTTCTCAAGTTTCTCAGCAAAATACGCCGCGTGAAGCGGTGGTTCCTTGAGAAGAGGACTCTCTTTGATTGCACCGGAAATGTCGGACAGGCTCGCTCCTTCTTCGCGGGAGCAGAGCGTCAGGACCTGTTTGTAAATCGGAAGGTAGGTCTCCTCCTCTAAAAACAGTGCCAGGAGCCGATCCTGAAAGTTGTCAGCTTCAACAAAGGCCCTTCCTTCTAAGGTCGTGAGCCAAAGTACTTTGTTGGGCTTGTCCACGTCGTAATAATCTTCGCAATCCTCAAAGTCCGCTTCCGGTTTGCTTGCGACAGCCATTTTCAACGAGTCGTCGTCGTACGTGCATCGGGCCAAGGCCCCGGCTTCCTCCAGCAGTAGACAGAATCTTGCCGCGCTGTACACCGAGACATTGTCTTTTTGCACGGTAGCAACCAGAAGATTTATCTCATGAACCGGCTGTTTCTCATAGCAGCTATTCAGAATGCTCAGCAAGACCTTCCTTTGAGGTTTCATCAGCTCAAATAATTCGGCGATGCGTTCATCAGCCGATTTCAGGTTATGCATATCAGTTTGAGCTGAGAATAGTTCCTGTTCGATATTGCGGGCGAGATACCCGTTTTCGCATTGCGTTGTCTCAAGTTCAGAGTTTTGTGAGGCCTCGCATTCGGTTTCACTTCTGTGGTTGTTGGAAAAATCAGAACTATTCGCGTTCACTCTCATGTTCACCTCTTAGACATAATGTTTGCATAATCCGGGGCACAAAACAGCGGCCTCCCCAAAGGCCAATATCCATGCAAACAATGTCCGCTTGATAATGAGGCGAACTTTTCCTTGGCACACTATACGAAATTGCTTTCTGCCTGTCAACGGGCATCTTTACGTGCTGCACTACGGCGCACACAAACTCAGAGCAACTCAGACTATATGCAGGGCATCGCAAGGCAAAGGAGCCATCGTTGTCGCACATCGTGCTACAATCAGAGAGAACCAAAGAAGGTGATTGTCATGATAAAGAGGCAGATAGTCAGGAAAGACGCTAAACTAGGGGCGGCATTGCCCACCAGGTTGAAAGGACACTGCTATGAGTGAGCGGATCTGGACGGACAGCCAGCTTGCTGAGATGGGCAAGCGAACCATCGACAAGCTCGGCGAGGCGGCAGACCGCGGTGACGCGGACAGGATCAAGGAGCTGGCGCAGACCATGTACGACGAGTTTGCCCATCTGCACGATGGGTATATGGTTTGGATTGCAGGCCTTCTCACCTATATCTATGAACGCGGCGGCGCCCGCGAGGTCGAGGCTGCCGAACGCTTTGCCCACGGCAAGGAGGCCCAGCTGGTCTTCCTGCCGCCTGAACACACGGATGTCAAGCATATGGTCGAATCAATGGCGGCAGGATTACAGGGCCACGTTTACCAGCATATGACGCTTATAGAAGACGAGGAGAAGGTCGTACTCACCAACACGCCCTGCGGCTCCGGCGGCCGCCTCATCCAGATGGGAGGCTATGAACCGGAAGTGGGCCTGGCCAGGATCAAGGAGCCCAGTGACATTACCTTCAATACGCCCGACTATCCTGTGTACTGTGTACACTGCCCCCTTTTCAACATGAACGCCGTGGATGACACGGGCGACTTCCTCTTCTTGAATAACCCACCTGAGAAAGACGGCTCCTTCTGCGAGTTCATCTTTTATAAGGATCCTGCCAACATCCCTGAGGAGTACTATAAGCGGTTGGGAAGGAGCAAGCCGCAGAGGGCCTTGTAGTGGCAAGGCGAAGAGGGCCTCAGCCGTCCATCTGATAGACCAGATCCAGCAGCTCCTGCTTGGAGTGGACTCCGGTCTTTTTGAAGATACGCTGGGTGTGGGTCTTGACCGTGCTGGTGGTGACGAATTGCCGCTCGGCGATGTAGCTGGCGCTACGTCCCTGGATCAGGTATACGAGAATCTCGCCCTCTCGGGGCGAGAGGGAAAAACGCCCGCTGATTTCCGCGCAGATGTCCGTTATCGGCTTTCCACTGATTTCCACGCGGATGTCATGGGGTTCGCGGCTGGCAGTCTGCGAGATGATGGTTGAGCGGCGTTGCGTCGAGATGATGGTCTGCACGGATACCGCCACGAGAAAGCTGATCTTCAGGATCAGATCGACGATACTGCCTGCCGTCCAACCTATCAACGGAAAGATGGCGAACCAGGCCACAAACACCAACAAGGTCAGGGCGATGAACGGCCCTCCTGCCAGTACAGGCCTGAGCCCACTGGCCACCTCTCGGCTGAGACGCGTGACATGCAGGATGGCGCAGACAGCCAGCGAGAAACCAAAGGGGAAGAATGAGAACAGGCCAATGTCGATTATCCAGTCGCCAAAGAACCAGATGATGACCAGAAAGGCCACACAGATGAGCGGGGCGATGAGGTAGAGGAGCGGGAGCATGGCTTCCTTGAGCAAGCGTGCCGTCAGGAGTGTGGCACAGGCTCCGAGTAGCAAGCCAAGCGCACTGTAGAAGAAATCAAGGGGCGCCAGGTCGCCGACACCTGGGTTGGTTATCAGGTAGTCGCTCCAGACGCCTGCCTGTATCGTCACGCAGAGCAGGAACCCGCCAAAGACCACCCAATTGCGGCCCAGCACTCCGCAGAACCGCTCCCCTGGGCCCTCCGGAGCAGGAGTCTTGGCAACAAGGGCTTCACGTTTTTCGACAGCGGGAGTATCTACCGGGGGCACAGGGGTATCAACGGGGGATGCTGCGGCGTCTTGGACAGCCAAGGCGTTTCTGGGGACGAACAGCGAGAGTGCCAGGAGAACCACGAGAAAAACCAGGCAGAAAGGGGAGGGAAGCAGCACGAAAACGAGGCTCAAACCGGCTGCAAGCAAACAGGAGAGGGAGAGGATCGTCAAGGTTTCTCGCTCGCTCAAGGCTCTGAGGGAGCTTATCCATCTGATGCCGAGTGCGGAGGCTCCCAGGACAATAACGATGCCTACGGCCAGTGCAGGCACGCCAAACAGGCCCAGCTCGTCAAGCGCAGGGACGAGAAGCGGAGCACCGCCCAGGATGACAAACAGGCTGGCGGCCAGGCCGCTGATCGGTATAGAGGCTCTCCATCTCACAGCAACTACTCCCTCTCTTCTCTCCGTCTCTTTATAGCATAAGACCTGCATACCCCTCACCCCGCACCGTCGGTTTTGGGTGATTATCTGGGAATTACTCGGAAATCATACCTTTAGACGACAGGGCATCGAAGGAATGAGGCCTTTCGACGACAGACAGGGCACCGCGGTGCACGTATCGTTGAATGACGGCGAGAACCGCCCCATTGCTGTGGGCCTGCTCTCAATCCGCGACACAGGCAGGACTGTTGGCACTGAAAGGAGTAAGGAGTGAAGAAAGGCAGTATGCGAGCAAACAACACAGAGAGAGGAAATACTATGAGCGAACTTTCGAGAAGGAACTTTTTGAAGGGGGCCGGCCTCGGCGCGGGCGCCCTCGTCGTTGGGGCAAGCAGCGTGGGCGCGCTTGCGGGCTGTACGCCGCAGAGCGCAAACGAGCCGGCGGCAACAGGCAGCAGCGGGAGCGCGGCTACCACGGGAGCGGACGCCTCCCAGCCGAGCTACATGAACCGCCCACCGGTGGGGGAGCCGGATGAGACCGTCCAGGCCGACTTAATCGTCTGCGGTGCCGGCGGCTGTGGCATGGCGGCGCTGCTCCAGGCCGACGACCTCGGACTCAACGCCATCCTGTTGGAGAAGAAACAGGTGGCCGGCGGCACCTTTGCCTTTGCGGGCGTCTCCTTTGCTCCCAACAGTCACTTTGCCACCGACGCCGGCAAGCACGTGGATCTCAACGACGTCATCAAGTCCATCCAGGTCTATAACCACTACATTCCCTCGACTCTGCTACTGAAGAACTACCTCGAGGAGATACCCGAGACCGTAACCTGGTGCGAGGGCGTCGGCGTCCAGTTCATGGATATGGGCGGATTCTTTGGCGATGCCCCCTATGGCGTGGAGATGCCCTTTAGCATGGCTCTGGCCTATGGCGCGGAGGGCATGAGCATGGGAAGCGAAGACGGCACCCTGGGCGGCAAGACCGTCATTGAGGCCTTTGTGGCTGAGGTGGAGAGGCGCGGTCTGGACATTCGCTACAGCACCGCCGCCCAGGAGCTGGTTCAGGACGCGAGCGGCAAGATCACCGGCGTACTGGCCACGGACGATGCCGGCAAGGTCATCAAGTTTGAGGCCCCTGCCGTGTTGCTGTGCACGGGTGGTTGGGGCAGTAACCCCGACTTTCTGCGTGAACTGGGCAAGGTGAATCCCGACCGCGTCATCTCGTC
>JAIRZP010000011.1 GCA_031267175.1 Coriobacteriales bacterium
CATGCCTGACAAACGGGAGCTGATGCAGAAACTCCTTTTGACCCTCGACGGGCTTGGCATTGATGGTATTAACCTGCTTGAGCTGTGCTTTCCCCTGCATAATGCCGAGGAGTTCAAGCGGCGGGGCTACGCCATCAAAAACGAACAGATGCGCGTGCTGTATAACTACTGGTATGCGGGCGGGCTCCCCATAGCCGGAAGCGAGCGGGTCTGCCTGCAACTGCTGGCCTTTGCCCTGGAGCAGAATCTGAACATGGGCGTGCACTACTGCTCGCTGGAAAACAAGTTCACGGGGCAGGTGTATCGGCAGAACTTCTCCGCACGTGAGGATTACCCCTATTGCAGCTTTTCGGAGCGTGATTATTTCCTCAAATCCGTTAAGGCCTACGGCTCGCACGCGCAGCAGCTGGCAAAACTCCTTACTGAGCGGGAGCATGAGGGCATCCGCTACGATAAGCAGGCAGAGGTGGTGGAGTTTCTCCCTTCCTCCATGGAATTGCTTGCCGCTGAGTATCCAGACCTTGAGATGGCCCTCAGCTACCATGTTGTTGAGCAGGATGACAAGGGTCAAATGCTCCGCGAACTCCGCCTTGATCTAACGACTCCCGCCAGTTTTGATCTGGCCTGCGATCTGTAGGGAAGCGATGATTAATCATCGCTTCCCTGAACTCGGTAAGATTTCTGCAATATCCTGCAATGTCCTCGACAGCATAATTAGCAAAGAACAAAGCTGCCATGCATGGTGATTTCTCTCTCCGCTCTTTACGCTTGAACCAACCATATTGCTGATGATATGGACACAAGTGTTTTCTCAAGACAGAGGAAACCCGAAAGGAGAGGATATGGAGAACAGCAACGGTATCACCAGACGCACGTTTGTGTCGGCAGCCGCTGCGATGACAGCAATGGCTGCCCTCGCCTCAGCTGGTTGCTCACCAACGCAGAACTCGGTAGAGGAAGGAGGCGCTGCTTCTGGAGCAGGAGTGGCTGGCACCTGGGTCTCGGCTGCCTGCTGGCACAACTGCGGCGGCAGATGCGTCAACATGGCGCTGGTACAGGACGGTGTGGTTATTCGCCAGAAGACGGACGACAGCCATGAGGATTCCCCGGAGCAATTTCAGCAAAGAGCCTGTGTCCGCGGGCGTTCGCAACGTAACCAGGTCTTCAGTGCCGATCGCATCCGCAAGCCTCTGAAGCGCTCCGGCTGGGCACCCGGCGGCGGCGCTAACTCCCAGGGCGAGTTGCGCGGCAGGGACACCTGGGAAGAAATCGGCTGGGACGAGGCCTTGGATCTGATTGCACAGGAGTTTGAGCGCATCAAAACAGACTACGGCAACAAGGCATTCCTGGTCATAGGGGGTGAGGCCCAATCTCTCATGGCAAGCTATGGCGGGTATGTTGGCAGCTGGGGTACTACTTCCTACGGCACCTTTGCCTATACTCCCGGCATTGTCGGGTTGGGCGATTTTAACTTCAGCGACTCGGGCAATGATCGCCTCGACTTTAAGAACTGCGAGACTATCGTACTCATCGGATCCAATCCAGCCTGGTCGTCTGCTGGCAGTCCGATATATCACGCCTTGCTACTCAAAGAGCAGGGCACAAAGTTTGTGGCTCTCGACCCCTTCTATAACGAAAGCCACTCCGCCTTGGGCGCAGAATGGATTCCCACTCGCCCCGGTACTGAGACCACGCTCTTTATTGGTGTGGCCTATGAGATGCTTCGCATGGATCCCGAGAAGCAGCTGATAGACTGGGACTTCCTCAACACCTACACCATCGGTTTTGACGCAGAGCACATGCCCGAGGGCGAAGACCCTGCAGGCAACTTTAAAGACTATCTGCTGGGTACCTCTGATGGCACACCCAAAACACCCGAGTGGACAGCGGCACGCACCGGAATACCGGCTGAGAAAATCACCTATATCGCAGAGCTCATCGGCAAGGACACCAGGGCGGCTATTGTCGGCTCCTATTCCGCGGCCCGTAATACGCACACGGATAACTGGCCTCAGATGTTTATGACCATCGGTGCCATGGGTGGACATTTTGGTAAGTCCGGCCATATGTGCGGACTGACCACCAATGCCCGCGCCTATGGCGGAGGCCCTGCGATCTTCCAAGCGGGAAGCGACGGACTTGAATCGGTGCCCAACCCCATCAAGGACGAAAGCATCTGCCATGTAGAGATGTGGAAGGGTATCGTTGAGGGCAGCTACACTTTTACCGGAACGAGCACCAGCAAGCGCAATCCGGGTGTACAGAAGAGTATCGACATCCACGTCATCTGGCACGCGGGTAGTGCACGGCTGCAAACCGCGGACGATCAGGTTTCGGGCATTGCCGCCCATCGCAAGGTGGATTTGGTCATCAGCAATGCGTCCTTCATGACGACCAATTCCAAGTACTCCGACTTCATTCTTCCTGTTTCTACGCTTTGGGAGCGACCGGGCGGCTTTCTCACCGGAAATCGTGAGATGCTTATCATGCATACACAGGTCGTCGATCGCTATTACGAGACTTATTCGGATCAGGAGATAGCAAAGATGCTAGCTCCCCTGCTGGGCATCGACGGCGAGGAGATCTGGCCTACCAGTGCTGCGCAACAGTTCTTCAATCAGTGCGCTGGTGCAACGATGACCGATGAGAGTGGCGAGAAGGTCACGCTCATCTCCTTTACCCAGGAAGAAATCGATGCGCTTGGTGTTGACGGAGAGCCGCAGGAGGGATCCATCAGCTTTTCCGAGTACAAGGAAAAGGGTGTGGTCTCTGTCAAACGCTCTGAAGGCGACGCCTATACCTACTACTACTACGAGGACTTCATCGATGATCCCGTTGCCAACCCCACAAAATCCGAATCGGGATTGATGGAGATCTATAGCCGCCAACTGGCCTCTACCATACGGGACTTTGGGTATAGCAATGACGTTACCCCCATACCCACCTTCTATACGGGGCCCGAGGGCTATGCAGGCACCTTTGAGAACGGTGACATGGTGGCCGGCGTTCCGAGCGCCTACCCCTTCCAACTCTACAATCCACACTACCTGCGTCGTTCGCACACGGTGTTTGACAATGTCCAGTGGCTGCGCGAGGCCTGGACCAACCCCGTGTATCTGAATGCTTCTGATGCTGGTGCAAAGGGAATCGCAACGGGCGACGTTGTCAAGATTACGAGCCCCCATGGCGTTACCTTACGCCCCGCCTGTGTCACCGAACGCTTGATGCCGGGAATGGTTGGGCTGGTACATGGTGCCTGGGTGAATGTAGATGAATCCACGGGCATTGATTACGCTGGTTCGGACAATTACGTCTACGGCACCGTAAAGTCCGGTGCCGGCGTTTCGGGATGGAACTCGGGGATATGCAATTTTGAGAAGGCCTCAGAATCGCTCATCCCCGATGTGGATCTCCCGCTTCTTGTCAATTACAACGCCGACGGCACCTATGCTGGCGGAGGGAGGAGATAGATCATGGCTCAAGTAGGTTTCTACCACGATATGACCCGATGTGTGGGTTGCAAAGCCTGTCAGATGGCCTGCAAAGACAAGAACGATCTTGCCATAGGACTCATCTATCGGCATGCCGAGTCCTATGAGACAGGCACGTATCCCCTGCCCGCAAGCTATTGCTATTCATTCAGCTGTAACCACTGTGCAATGCCTGCCTGCCTCGCCGCCTGCCCGGCACAGGCAATTACCAAGATGGAAGATGGCACGGTTATCATTGACGAGGAGGTTTGCATCGGCTGCCAGGAGTGCATCCCTGCCTGCCCCTATGGGGTGCCGCAGTATAAGGCAGATACCAATACGGTGGGCAAATGCGATGGCTGCTACGAACTGCGCATGAATGGTGAGAGCAATGCCTGTGCCAGCACCTGCGCCGCACGGGCTCTGTATTTTGGCGATTTGGAGGAACTGCAAGCGCGGTTTGGCTCGGGGAAGACCCTGGTCAACGAGTTTCCCGCTTTGGGAGCAATGCCCGAGACCGAACCCTCTCTTCTCGTTAACCTGAAGGACGCTGCCAAGGAGGCGAGCTTTAGCCCCTCGCTCTACTAAAGGAGTACTCACAGACGTTTTTCTCCCCAACAGCAGGCATCAGGTCTTTCTCTGGTGCCTGCGGTTGGTTTTCTGTACAAGCCTGCAAGAGCGGCCATCCGTTTGCTCTCCGCGCGTTGAAGCGGTATTGTGTACCTTCTGAGGAGAGCATCACATACTAACCACTCCGTCCGGTGGATGAAAGAAGGAACAATGGAGTCCCACACCCGCACACTGTTGCCAGCGCGCAGCTACGCCTATAAGGCCCTGCACATCATCTTTGGACAACAGCCCACAGAACCGATACTCTCCGCGCTTTTCAGCGATGCGTCGCTTGAAACGCTCGGGGCTCTGGTCCAGGAGGATGAGCCTTCCTATGCCGGCGAGCTGGAGGCGTTTGGAACACTGAAGGAGTACTACCTGAGTTCAGAAGACGGGGCAGCTACCCTGAAAGACCTGGGCATCGAATACACCCGTTTGTTCGTCGGCCCAGCGGCACTTCCTGCTCCGCCGTGGGAGATGGTCTATACAACAGGCAAGCGCGAACTCTTTCAGCCCGGCGTACTGGAGATTCGCGCGCTGTATCAATCCGTTGGCTGTTTGCCTGCGGAAGCTCCGCATGTTTCTGACGACCACCTGGCTATTGAACTCGACTTCATGCGCTTTTTGTGTGAGAAGTGCCAGACAGCGCTGGAGCAGTATAACGAAGACGAGGCGGCAAGTCTTGAACATACGCAACGTGCTTTCCTCAAAAAGCATCTGCTGGTCTGGGTGCCCAGGTTTCTCGATGATGTTGAGCAGGCTACCCAAGAACCTTTGTATATAGCTGCGGGAGGCCTCTTACGTGCTTTTATCCAGCTGGATGCAGGGCTCTTGCAAGAGCAAACATGACCGGCTGCAAGCACAGAGCAACAGGAACCGTGACCGCAACAGGAACCGTGACAGGAAGGGAGGGGCACTATGGCGCAGAAGGGTTTCTTCTTTAATCAGGAGCGCTGCGTAGGGTGCAAGACCTGTCAGATGGCCTGCAAGGATAAGAACGACCTCCCCTTGGGTATCTTGTTCAGGAGGATCCAATCCTACGAGACTGGCAGGTTTCCTACGCCCTCTTCCTATCACTTTTCTGCAAGCTGCAATCACTGTAGTACTCCTGAGTGTGTCGCGGTTTGTCCCATTGGCGCCATGCATGTTGATACTGAGGACGGCACCGTGCAGTTTGATGATTCGTTGTGTATCGGCTGTCAGTACTGTGTGAGCGCCTGCCCTTACGGCAATCCTCAATATATCAGGGAACTCATGGTTGTACATAAGTGCGACGCCTGTAAGCCGTGGCGCGCACTGGGCGAGCAACCGGCCTGCGTGGCTGCCTGCCCCGCCCGGGCCCTGGACTTTGGGCCTCTGAGCGATCTGACCCGGGCACATCCCGATACGGTGTGCGATCTCCCGATTTTGCCCAGTTCCTCAAAAACCCATCCTTCCCTGCTCATCAAGCCGAGGGCATCTGCCCTGCTTTCTGAATACCGGGAACTCTCTCTCTGATCTGGGAGGCACCTTATGGGCACATTCAAACTGAGATCCATGTTCCTGGCCCTGTTGATCGTTCTGTTCTTTGCGGCAATCGTTGCCAACTACTTCTGGACCTCGTATTACCAGCATGAACAGATGGAGAACGAGCTTGTGGAAAAGGGCGAGGTCCTCTCGCAACAGATGGACGCCGTCTGGTCGTTCATGTCGCTCAATCAGAGCCAACTTGAGAAGATCGCCTACACCGACGACGGTGTCTACCGTGGCCTGCACTGCGCCATCGCCGGCAGGAGTATCGGCATGCTCTTCTCGCAGAGCTCCAACTACACAACGCGCTTCGTCAACTTCTCACCACGTAATCCCGATGACACGCCCGATACCTTTGAGGCAGACGCGTTGAACGCCTTTCTCGCCGACCCTGCCGTCACGCAATACTACAGCTTCAGCCAGCTCAATGAGAAGGAGGTATTCCGCTACTCGGCACCGATGCTGGCGCAGGAAACCTGCCTCACCTGCCACGGCACACCAGCGGGAACGGTGGATGTGGTGGGCTACGAGAAGGAAGGATGGCGTGTCGGCGACATCGGTGGAGCCATCAGCATCGTTATTCCCCTCGATGTGTATATGGAAAGCCAGCAGACCACGGTGGTGTACAACATCATCTTCTTTGGTGTGCTGCTCCTGCTCTTTGCCCTCTGCATATGGTTTGCGCTCTCGTATCTGGTAACCGGCCCCTTGCGGAAGATTCAAGGCAGCGTAAAGCAAACAAACGTGGGAGAGCTCGATATCAGGCTTGCACCAAGTGAGACATCGCGTGAGATACGGGCTTTTGCCGACGAGCTCAATGATATGTCGGTTAAACTCGCCGAGGTCTATGGCAATCTGGAAGCACAGGTCACCGACAGAACGCTCCAGCTCACCGAGGCCAATGAACTTCTGGTGGGGCAACGCATGCAGCTGGAACACATGAACAGCTATCTGGCCGAGCAAAGCCGGTACAAATCCGACTTCCTCGCCATGATGAGCCACGAGTTACGCACACCTCTCACCTCTATTATCGCCTTTACCAGTCTGCTTAAGAAAAACGCCGTCTGTCAAAACGACAGAGATCTTGCAGAAATATCCCTTGAGATAGAGTCCAACAGCAACGTGCTGCTGACCATCATCAACGACATCCTCGACATGAGCCGTATCGAGGCAGGCAAGGCCGTGCTCAATCTGGTGTTGGTGGATTTTGGCGACCTGGTCTCTGAGATCAAAAGCTTCATGCAGCCCATAGCGGAGCATAAGAAGATCAATCTTTCCTACGAGGTCAAACACAATGTGCCCCTGGCATTCGTTGATGACGATAAGCTGCATCACATTATGGTGAATCTTCTCTCAAACGCCATAAAGTTTACCGCTGAGGGCGGAAAGGTATCACTTAAAGTGTCGTATGATGAGGCAGGGGCAGAAAATTCCAGCAGAAGCCACTATGATAGCTCAGATGCTTCTCAGCGAGGAGGCAGTTGGATAGTGCTCGAGGTAACGGACACCGGTATTGGGATTGCCAGGGAAAACCAAAGGGAGATCTTTGAGCGCTTCTGGCAGGTTGACTCCTCCGTGGCCCGAAGCTACAGCGGTACCGGCCTGGGGCTGGCGCTGGTCAAGGAATACGCAGAAATGCACGGCGGTTCGGTAGCTGTGGAGAGCACCCTGGGTGAGGGAAGCAGCTTTACCGTACGGATTCGTGCGAGACAGGAGAAATGCTGATGAAGATCCTACTGATTGACGACGACCGAAGCATACAGGCCCTGTTGGAGCGGGTCCTCACTGCGGAGGGCTATACCTTCGTCGGCGCGCTGTCGGGCAAAGAGGGGCTGGCGCTTTTGGAATCGGAGCGGCCGGATCTGCTTCTTCTCGACATCATGCTTCCGGGCACCAATGGATTTGACCTGTGCGCGCACATCCGAGGAGAAGGCCGCCGTATCCCTATCATCATGCTCTCCGCCAAAGGCGACATCGTTGATAAGAGCATCGGTTTCAAGGCCGGCTGCGACGACTACGTGGTAAAGCCCTTTAACGCCGATGAACTCCTGCTGCGTGTCGAGGCCAATATACGCCGGCATAAGGAGGACCTGCGGTTTATCAAGCCCGTCAACAAGCGCGGCAGCCTGAAGGTCGGCGAGCTGGAGATAGTCTTTGATCATTACGAGGCCTACCTCAGAGGCGAGAAGATAAACCTCACGTCCAAGGAGTTTGAGATACTGGCACTCTTGGCAACAGACCCCGGCAAGGTGTTCACGCGCGCGCAGATCTATAAGCATATCTGGGGCACCTCCAGTGAGATAACCGAAGACAGCATCACGGTGTTCGTGCGCCGCATCCGAGAGAAGATAGAGCACAACCCTTCCGAGCCGGTGTACCTGCTTACGGTCTGGCGCGTTGGCTACAAGTTTGCTGAGCATCTCTGAAGCAAGGCAGATCGTTGCAGCTACAAAAAAGTCAGCTGGTGTGCCTTGTCTCGGCTGTGGCAAGCCACGTCATTATGGCCTGGCGACGCGTTTTGTATGTGACATCATTGCCAGCCGCGCTCGCGAGGGCGCGACGCACAACCGGCGCTTCCTCACGTACAATGTCAGGCTATAAAAACATCGGCTTCAATGCCATGCAGGAGCAAGGCGAAATCTGTTTTGTCATCCGAAATTCTGATCCCAATTGTAGTGAGGCCTAATCTCAGCGTTCAACAATCAGCAGGCGGTAAGCGCTTCAAAGTCGACGACGAGGGCAACTCCAAAAAATGAGCCGAAGGGAAAGGAGTAGCGTATATGTCCAGGAATCAAAGCACTTGAAGTAACCGCAAAATCGCCCTCTGCTATGCAGACACAAACATCGCGCGCAAGCTCACACTCAAAGCGGCCAAGACGACAGTAGACTATCTCAAGAACATCGTTGCGCAGGGGAGTAATGGAGTACCCCTGGCTCGCGCGTACGTCCAGGATTCCCAAATGGATGCCCGCAAACACCTCGTAATCGGTAAAGCCTACGGTTCCATCCTCGTCGTAGGCCAGGCTGCGCATACCCTCGTCACCGCTGAGAAGGCAGGCCTTTGTGCCGTACCATTGGGGAAACTCCTCGTTGGGCATGAGCTGTATCACTGCTTTCGGTCCCGCTTTCGACTATATGGGGGCCTTGACGAGTAGGGGGGAACAGGTGGTGTTTGTGATGCACCGCCAGGGTGCTTCGCCCGCCATATCTTCAAGACTTGCCTGCGCTAATGTTAGCATGAACTAACTTACCGCTCCCGTACAAGCTTGCTCTGGCATCTGCGCGTGGAGTTGATTATACTGGTTGAAGTTACTGAGACAATCCTGTCTCAGAATAAAAAAGGAGAAGAGAAAAGAGAGGAACATCATGGAGAAGAAATACAACGAAGCGCAAGAGGTATCAGGACAGGGAATGGATCGCAGGTCCTTCCTCAAGGGCGCGGCACTGGTGGGCGGAGGTGCGGCCATGGCCGGACTGGCTGCCTGCTCCTCCCCAAGCGGTGGTGGCGGCTCGGCCGACTCCGGCGTGGCTTCAGGTGCCGCGGCTCCACCAGCCACCAGCACGCGCCCCTGGGAGAGTGCGCCCGCAGCGATAAGCGACGCCACCGACGGCGGAAGCTACGACATCGTCATCCTCGGTGCCGGCATCTCGGGCAACGCCGCGGCTGAGGCAGCAAGCCGTAACGGTGCCTCCGTGCTGGTAATAGAGCAAGCCGCCGAGATTACGGCACACGGCGTGGACTGCGGACACATCGGCAGCAACTGGCAGAAGGAGAACGGCATCAACATCGACCCGGACGAGGCTGCCAAGCTCGTGTATCGCTGGTCGCAGCAGACCGCTAACTACACCCTCGTACGCCAGTGGGCACAGCGCAGCGGCAAGGTCTTTGACTACCTGCAGGAACTGGCTGCCAAGGACGGCATCGAGATGGTCAGGGCACTCTCCCCTACCGCCAAGTGGGGCTGGGAAGAGTTGGACGAGGTCTGGCGCGAGTTTGGCGACGCGGTCTCGTTTGTCAAGCCGGGCGACGGCATGTTTACCACCGACGGTCAGACCGTCAACTTCCGCATCATCAACTGCCTGTATGAGAACGCGGTCACAAACGGCGTGGAGTACCTGTTCAACACCCATGCCGAGCAGCTCATAGGCGATGCTGCCAGCGGCATCACCGGCGTTATCGTCACCGCCGAGGACGGCTCGCACGTGAGCTACACCGCCACCAAGGGCGTCATCATGGCCACGGGAGACATCTCCGGCAACAAGGACATGCTCGACGCGTTTGCACCCATCTGCAACCGTGCCGACGTGAGTATGTACACCCCGATAAACGGCAATCTGGGCGACGGCCTCACGATGGGGCTCTGGGCCGGCGCGGCCTTCCAGAAGGGCCCGGCAGCACCCATGGTGCATCAGATCGACATGGAGGGCGTGCTCACCGCCATCACGATGTGCTGGCTCGCCGTCAACAAAAATGGGCACCGCTACGGGGCCGAGATGGCCATTGAGCCCATCATCACCAACTCGCGCATGAACCAGCCGGGCAACATCTCGTGGTCTGTCTTTGACAGCAACTTTGCCACCTATGTGCAGAAGCAGTTCCCCACGAACTATGAGGAGATGCTCAACCCCCTGGACTTCCTCACCGGCGAGCCCACCACCATACAGGACCAGCTGGACATTTCGGTTGAGACCGGGCATATCACCAAGGCTGAGACCCTCGACGAGCTGGCGCAGAGCCTCGGCATTCCGGTTGACACGTTCAAGGCCACGGTAGCGCGCTATAACAGCTGGGCAGACAGCGGCGTGGACGGCGACTTTGGCGTGCCGGATCGCTTCCTCACCAAGATAGAGCAGGGGCCGTTCTACGCACAGCCCATTGCGGCCACCATGCTCGTATGCATCTTTGGCCTGCACGTCAACGACGACTCCCAGGTCTGCACTGAGGATGACACCCCCATCCCCGGCCTGTTTGCCGTGGGCAATATGCAGGGCGACTTCTTCTGCAACAGCTATCCCGTGCATTGCCCGGGCATCAGCCACGGACGCGCGCTGACCTTTGGCCAGCTCGTGGGCGAAGCGCTTGCCACGGACACCGTTATTTCCAAGACCGCCTGAGGTTTTTCAGCGCTGTAACAGGCAGCGGAACACCCTCTCTTTCCGAGTGAAGCGGGGCCCCTCGCTTCACTCGGGCTGGCACATGGGGAGTTTGAACCCCGGGCGTGCCTGACCTTTTATGGTTGCCTGGAACAGTGGGCTCATAACAGAGTAGGATTTAAGGCTGACGTTTGGCGCGAAGTGCGGTATCATTAGGCGCTGCCACGCGGAGAGCTGACCGAGAGGCCGAAGGTGCTCGCCTGCTAAGCGAGTAACGGACACAATCCGTTCCGGGGTTCGAATCCCCGGCTCTCCGCCACGTCGCAAAATTGCGAACCCTTAACGAGCAATCTAGCAGGGGTTTCTTCATCCTTCGGTCGATAGTTGTATTCTATGACCAGTTCATCTTCCTCCACCGTCACACGATGGACGAAGTCCCTCAGAACGCGCTCGCGCTTCTCATCCGGGTTGTGGCCCGCGTTGAGCTGGTCTTCTATCCAAAACCGCATGAGCTCCCTGCCGGGCGGGTTTTTGCTTTCGGTCTCGGCAGCGACGAGCCTGGTTATCTCCGCGTGCTTGCGGCGGAGCAGGTCAAGCCTCTCGCGCACGTCGTCGTCGGAACCACCCTCGAGGTAGTCGAGCAGGTTCTTCTGGCGGCGCTCGTTGTCCCTGAGCTGCCGCTTCAGCTCCTTCGTCTGGACGTCGTCACCGCGGCGGTGTGCATAGGCCTCCAGCGCGTCCAAGAGCTCGTCCATGGTTTTCGGGTCGCCGAAGAACTCAACGGTGGCACGGTAGACCTTGTCCTCTAATTCCTCAAAGGGGATGCGCTTCGCGGTGCAGGCGCCCTTGGCGAGCCCCGCACACATGAAGTAGCGGTGCCTCTTGCCGGTGTGGGACGTGCCCGAGCCCCCGTGCATCTTCTCTCCGCACTCGCAGAACACCTTGTCTGAGAGCGGGCTGTGGCTTGATTTCGATTTAGCGCGTGTGGTCATTGTGTTCACCGTCCAAAATAGATCTGTACTGACAAGGGCGGGCATGCCACCCTCTATGATTACATCGCCGTAGTTATAGGTGCCGATGTACTTCTGGTTCGCGAGCGTTGAGGCAATACTACCACAACGCCAGGGGCTCCCCTTGGTGGTAGTGACGCCCTTGGAGTTGAGCCAGTCTGCTATATCCTGCTTACCGTAGCCCTCAGCACGGCGCTCGAACACCTTGACGAGGTAGGGCGCTGCGTTAGGGTCAGGCTCGTAAAAACCTTCTGAGGTTACACGGTAGCCGAAGACGTACACGCCGTTAGCCTTACACATCTTTGCATTGCCTTTGAGCCCACGCTTGACCTCCTGGGAGAGCTTGGCGGAATACAATTCTGCCATACCCTCCATAAGAGACTCCATGACGATGCCCTCGACGGTGTCCGGGATTGCCTCAGTTGCGGACACGACCTTGACACCGTTCATCTTCAGCTCGTGCTTATACTTGGCCGAGAGGAACCTATCGCGCGCGAAGCGGTCGAGCTTGT
>JAIRZP010000034.1 GCA_031267175.1 Coriobacteriales bacterium
ACAAGCTCCCCTGCTCGGGTTATCTTGAAAGTCGTGGCCTTGATACGCTCGGCAACCTGGGTGAGGTTGGCGTCCTCGGGCAGAGCCGCGACCACCGCGCGCACCACACCGGGGCCGGAAACACCCACGTTAACAACCGCTTCGGCCTCACCCGAACCATGAAAAGCCCCGGCCATAAAGGGGTTGTCCTCCACGGCATTGGCAAAAACCACCAGCTTGGCGCAGCCAATGGAATCCTCCGCGGCGGTAAGCCGGGCGGTCTCCAGCAGGGTCTGAGCCATCAACAGCACGGCATCCATATTGATGCCGGCGCGCGTAGAGCCAACGTTGACACTGGAGCAGACCCGCTCGGTGCTGGCCAGCGCGCGGGGGATCGAGGCAATCAGCTTGGCGTCGGTTGCGCTGATACCCTTTTGCACGAGGGCAGAAAAACCTCCGACAAAATCCACTCCCACCTCGCAGGCAGCCCTGTTCAAAGCCAGTGCAATGGGAACAAAGTCCTCGGCAGTGTGTACCGCGGTAGCACAGACCTCCGCCACCGGGGTAACCGAGAGGCGTTTATTGACAATGGGGATGCCGTATTCACGGGCAATCTGGTCGGCGACGGGCACGAGCCGCTCTGCCGCGCTCGTCAACCGGTCATAGATCCGCTGAGAACAGACTTGTATGTCCGTATGGGCGCAGTCACGAATCGAGAGCCCCAGCGTAATGGTGCGTATGTCGAGGTTCTGCTCAGAGATCATCGAGAGGGTCTCTTTGACCTCCTGCGGCGTCACCTGCATGGGATTTCCCAGATGCCGCGCAGGTAGGGTTGCAGGACCTCGGGCACGGCCACCGAGCCATCTGCACGCTGAAAGTTCTCCAGAATAGCGGCCATCGTCCTCCCCACGGCAAGCCCGCTGCCGTTTAAGGTATGCAGCAGCTCGGGCCGCCCGCCCGTGGTCTCATCGCGCATACGGATGTTGGCACGGCGGGCCTGAAAGTCCCCGCAGTTTGAACAGGATGAAATCTCCTTGTAGTCCTCATAGGACGGCAACCAGACCTCCAGATCGTAGGTCTTGGCCGAGGCAAATCCCAGATCGCCCGTGCAGAGCTCTATGACCCGGTACGGAATCTCCAAGAGTTGCAGTATATGCTCGGCATCGGCCACCATGAGCTCAAGCTCCGCGAAGGATTGTTCCGGGGAGGCAAACTTGACCAGCTCCACCTTGTCAAACTGATGCACCCGTATGAGGCCGCGGGTATCGCGCCCGGCGCTGCCCGCTTCCTCGCGAAAGCACGGCGTGTAGGCGCAGTAGTTGAGCGGCAGCTCGGCCGCGTCCAGCACCTCGCCGCGATGAATATTGGTGAGCATGACCTCGGCGGTGGGGATGAGATAGAGCCCTTCCGCGGTCTTGAAGAGATCCTCCTCAAACTTGGGGAGTTGACCGGTGCCGGTGAGCGTCTCGCGGTTTGCGAGCACCGGGCCCCACCATTCCTTGTACCCGCGCGAAATGTGGGTGTCGGCCATGAAGTTGATGAGCGCGCGTTCCAGGCTGGCACCCAGACCGCCGAGAAGGACGAAGCGGGACTTGGCCAGCTTGACGGCGCGTTCAAAGTCGATGATGCCGAGCTTGGGACCCAGATCCCAATGCGCCTGAGGCTCAAAGTCAAACGTGGGAAGCGTACCCCAGCGTCGCACCTCGACGTTATCCTCTTCGCTGGCTCCGCGTGGCGTGGTGCTCGACGGGAGATTGGGGAGTTGCAGCAGGGCGCGGGTCAGATCCGCTTCCACAAGCGTAAGCTCAGCGTCCAGCTCCTGGATGTGCTCGCCCCATCCGCGCACCTCTTCTCTGGCAGCTGCGGCCTCGTCCTTCTCACCGGCCTTCATCAGCTCGCCTATGCGCTTTGAAACGGTATTGCGCTGGGCCTTGAGGGCCTCGGCCTCGGCAATGAGTGCTCGCCGCCTCGCATCCGCAGCAAGAAAAACGCTGCTGTCCCAGTTGAAACCCCGGAGCAGCAGGGCCTCGCTCACCGTATCGATATGTTCCCTTACGTACCTTGCGTCTAACATCGGAGCTAAGCACACCTTAGTCTTACTACTTGTCTGTGGGCTCCGGCTTGGCAGTGTCGCTGGTGGCCTCAGCAGGCTTGGCGCTGGCATGCTCGGCTTCTACTGGCTTTGTATTAACAGGCGCTGCCTCAGACACAGCAGCTGCCCCGGCCTCGACAGCCTGTGTCGCAGCGTCGCTGGCCTTTTCCAGGGTTTCCGCATGCGAATCGGTAGCCACATCGGCCGCTTTGGCTTCCTTTTCTGTTGCCTTGGCATCGTTGGTAGCTACATCGGCCGCGGCAGTCCTGAGATCATCGGCAGCGTTGTCTATCTGGCCTTTGACTACGTCCGCCTCCTGGTCTATTTTGTCGTTGGTAATCGGCATCTGCGCGTTGATGGCGTCGCGCGCGCTCTGGGCGTTCTTTGCCACCTGCTCAGCAATCGCGCTTCGGGCATTTTCGATCTTCTGCCTGAGTTCGTCATTGGCCTTGGCCGCCGTGCTCTGCACATTGGCAGCCTCGGCCTTGACCCTTTGATAGCCCTGAGAGTAGAGATCCGCCCCCTCGCCCCAGAGTTCCTCTGCCTTATCGGTTAACAGGGCGCGGGTATCCTTGCCGCTGCGCGGGGCAAACAGCAGGGCCACACCGGCACCAAGAACGCCGCCGACCAAAAACATTCTGAATCTTCCGTGTGCCATAGCTCCTCCATCTTTACGCCGGTAAGACCGGACTTACGGGTTTGTTTGATTGTACCACTTACGCGCTACGCAAACGGGCATGTTAGAGCGTTATCTCCAAGCCGTCATTGGCAGCGAGGATGGCACCTTCGTGAGGGGCGAGCAGTTCCTGCAACTCCTGTGCGGTGATAGGCTCATCGTAGTGCATGGTCAGATGGGTGAGAAAGGTCTTTTTTGCTCTGAGTTCCTGGGCCAGACACACCGCCTCATCAATGGTGTGATGGACGCCTGGCATCCAATTACGACCGTTAAACGTGGCATCGATGATAAGCACCTCGACACCCTTAAGCTTCTCAAGCACCTCAGGAGCAAGCGGCCCGGTATCGGGAAAATAGGCAATGCGCCTGCTCTCAGCCGTGCCTTCTCCGCCCAGCTTCTCTATGAGAAAACCAAAGGTCTGGGTGCCGTGCGTGGCTGGCAAGGCGGTGTAGCGCACCCCATCAAACTCCAGGCTCTGCCAGGCTTCGACGCGGTGCGGCTCCAGCGTTTCTTCCATAAAGGCAAACTGGCTGGCAATAGCGGCAAGCGTAAAACTGCCAGCATAAATCGGCAGTGGCTTATGGGATCTCAGGCGCACGTAGAACTCAAACTCCGCAATGCCGCCAATGTGGTCGAAGTGTTCGTGCGTAAAGAGGACCTGGTCTATGTCCTTGACTCGGGCAAGTGAGAGTTGCATGCGCAGGTCGGGGTCGGCATCAATAAGCGTGTTCTGCGTGCCGCTGATGAGGAGTGCGGCGCAGCCCCGCCGTGCCGCGGGATTGTGCAGCGCTTCTTCGCATGCCTTGCAGCCGCAGTAAAAACTCGGCACGCCAGAGGAAGCGCCCGTGCCGAGGAATCGCAGGGTATGTGTGCCGTGGATGGTCAAGGCTTTGTGCTCAACAGGTAAGGCCCCTGGCGCACAGCAGGTTGTTTTGAGCTTTACGAAGCACTAGTAGTTCTCGCACCTGAGCTCATAGTAGGCCTTGGGGTGAGAGCAGGCCGGACACACCTCAGGCGGCTCGGTGCCAAAGTGGATGTAGCCACACTTCAGGCACTTCCAGGCTACAACGTTGTCGTTCTTGAATACGGTGCCGTTTTCCAGATGGTCGATAAGCGTGCGATAGCGGTCCTCGTGATGCCGTTCCACCTCGCCTACCCGCTCAAAGAGTATGGCGATGTTCTTAAAGCCCTCCGTGTGGGCCACCTCGGCAAACTCCTTGTACATACGGATCCACTCCTCGTTCTCGCCGGCAGCCGCATCGGCAAGATTGGCCAGCGTGCTGGGAATCTTTCCCTTGACATCGCCGTCGTTACGCAGGGTCTTGAACCACATCTTGGCGTGCTGGGTCTCGTTGCCAGAGGTCTCGTCAAAGATGTTGCCAATCTGCTGATACCCCTCGGAGCGGGCTACCTTGGCATAATACCCATACTTGGTTGCCGCCTGGCTCTCGCCAGCAAACGCGTACTCGAGGTTCTCCTTGGTTTTAGATGATGAAAAGTCCATGTCTCCTCCTGAAATATACTGGGTTATTTGGGATTACGCTTGAAGTCTCTCGATTATAGCACTCCAACACAGGTGTACGGGAGCCTATGACTCACGCACGCAAAAAACACCAGTGGAGCGGTTTGAGCGGCGAGCGCCCCGGTGGTGGTCAGAAGCGCAAAACGATAGTGCTGTCTATCTCCCATGACGAGACACAGACGGTCTGTCCCGGCAGCGGTGCATGGATGAACTGTCCGCCGCCGATATAGATGGCGACATGGGTGGCGATGCTCTCTGGCCAGTACAGCACATCGCCGGGGGACGCCCCGCCGCTGGCATAGGGCCAACTGGCAGATGCGTTGGCATACTGCGCATAGGTACTGCGCCCGATGGAGCCGCGGCCAGCTTGGCTGTAGCACCAGGAGGTAAGCCCGGAACAGTCAAAGGAATCCGGCCCCGCGCCTCCCGCCGCATAAGGGCTGCCAATGCGGGAGTATGCGGCTGACACGACATCGCTGTAGCCCTCGGAAGGAATGGGAGTGGCCGTATAGCTGGGAGTATCAACCACGCTGGAAGTCTGTTGAATCACTTCTACGCGCGCTGCCTGCTCCGCGTCGAGGAGCGCCAGAGCCTCGGCACTGAGTGAGGCGACGATGGACTGCTGCTCGGCCACAAGCTCCTCGGCCTTGGCCTTGGCGGCCTCAACCTCGGCCAGATACTCTGCGGCGGCGCTTTCCTGAAGAGAGAACTCCTCGTGAGCGGCCTCGGCCTCGGCACGGGCATCCTTATTGCTCTGGATGAGCGTGGCGTTTTCCTGATTGATGACGTTGATGAGATCCCAGCTGGTTGTGAACTCCTCAAAGCTGGAGGCACCAAAGATTACGTTGAGAAAGTTGAGCGGCCCGTCCTTGTACATCTGGTGAGCGCGGCTGCCCAAGCGGGCCTGCGTGTCCACGATAATGGCCAGTGCAGCGTCGCTGCGGGCCTGCGCCTCATCCATGGCCGCGAGTGCCTCTTCATGCGCCGTGGCAGCCATAAAGTAGCTGTCGGTGGCCTGCTGCGCCTGCGCCTCGGCGGCGGCAAGCGCGGCACTGGCCTCGTCGGCCTCGGCCTGTTTCTCGGCCGCAGTGGGTGCCGCGTAGGCGGAAGAGAGATTGAAGGGCAAGAGGAGTGCCAGCGCCAGAATGCTTACGAGTGCGCAGCTCAAGGTCTTTCTGAGCTTGCCTGAGCCTTGAGGCTCCTTTTTAGTATTCGTCATCCCTGTTCTCCCGTTGCTGCTCGTGGGTATCTTGCAGTTCAAGCTATCGCATCAGGCATGCGCGCGCACAAAACCGCGTGCAAGCAAAAACCTCGGACACACAGTATAACGCTTTTGAAAGGGAGGATGGGGCTGAAAATACTATTGTTTCTAGAACCTCAGTACCGTGGCGTTATTGATATTCCACGACGAATAGCAGACGCTCTGTCCTGGCAACGGGGCATGGATGTAGGAGCCGCCGCCAACATAGATGGCCACGTGTCCCGGCCACCAGAGCACATCGCCCGGCTCCGCGCCTCCACTGGAATAGGGCCAACGGGCAGAAGCATTGCTGTGCTGGGAGCTGTCAGTACGGCCAATGTAACCACGGCCTGCCTGGCTGTAGCACCAGGAGGTGAGGCCGGAGCAGTCAAAGGCGTTGGGGCCAGAGGCAGCCCAGACATACGGGCACCCAAGACGCGAGACCGCGGCGGAGACAACATCGCCATAGCCTCCCGAAGGCGGAGGTGGAGCAGTATAGCCGTAGTCGTAGGAGGGGTTGTTCTGGGCGTTTCGCGCGGCCTCAGCGGCTGCGGCGGCGGCTTCGGCGGCGCGGCGTGCGGCTTCCTCGGCCTCAACCAGCGCGGCAACCTCGGCCTCCAAGCCATCCAGTATGGCTGCCTGTTCGTCTACGAGCTGTTCGGCCCTGACCTTGACGGCTTCAGCCTCGGCGAGGCGCTCTGCAGCCAGCTTTTCCTGAGCGGAGAACTCATCGTGAGCAGCCTGGGCCTCGGCACGGGCGTCCTTATTGTCCTGGATGAGAGTGGCATTCTCCTGATTGATGGCGTTGATGAGCTCCCAGCTGGTCGTGAACTCCTCAAAGCTGGAGGCACCAAAGATTACGTTGAGAAAGTTGAGCGGCCCGTCCTTATACATCTGGTGGGCTCGGTTACCCAAGCGTTCCTGTGTGTAAGTGATGACCCCTTGGGCAGCGTCTATGCGGCCCTGTGCCTCATTCATAGCCGCGATGGCAGCATCGTGTGCTTCGACATCTTGGCGATAGATATCGCGCAGTTTTATCATCTCTTCCTCGGCAACCGCAAGCGCGGCGCTGGCCTCGTCGGCCTCGGCCTGCTTTTCTGCCGAAGTGGGTGCCGCGTATGCGGAGGAGAGGCTAAAGGGTACAAGAAGGGTCATGGCCAGAATGACTATGAGAGCACAGCTCAAGATCGTTCTGAGTGTGCCCGCCCCAAGGTAGTGAGGCGCTTTATTGGTATGCATAATCGCTGTTCTCCCGTTGCTGCTCGTGGGTACGTTTAGTCATCTTATCGAACATGGGTGGCTACAAAACCGCGTGTAACCAAAACGTTGGACACACAGTATAGCAGGTTTGACGCGCTTTTGCCTGTCGAGGCCAATGTCGAGGCCCCTGCGGAGCGTGATGTCCGCGGGGTCCGCACTGTTTCGGCTTTCTCCGCCAAGGTGGCTGGAGCCTGCGGAGCGCAATGTCCGCCGGGGAACCCCGCTCAGAACTCCAACTCTTCCAGGCGCTCAAAGAGTACGTGCACCTTGCCCAGAAAGCCCCAGGGGTCAAAGATTGCGGCG
>JAIRZP010000069.1 GCA_031267175.1 Coriobacteriales bacterium
GCATTCTCAGCATTTTTTGGTCAGAATCCGCCGCATTTTTCAACGTGTCTCTGGGGGCGCCCCCGTAAGTTGAAGCGACTTGTCCCAGCTTTTCGCTCCACTATCTGCTATAGTGTGAGTATGTGGACAAAGGTGTCCGCAAAGGCATGGCGTTGACGTCGTGCGTTTTGTGGGTGCCTTTTTATATGGAAGGGAACATGTGGGCGCGTGAGCCGCCCCGTACTACCCTTCGCAAGGTGTTCGTGCCGCTTGGAGGCACTGGAATGGAGTCAGATATGAGTCAAGGCCTGCAACCAGAAAAGCAGGGACTGTACGATCCTCGATATGAGCACGATGCCTGTGGCATTGGCATGCTGGCCAATATCAGGGGGGAGAAGAGCCACACAATGGTCACCGATGCCATAGAGGTGCTGAACAGGCTCAAGCACCGGGGCGGCGCGGGAAGCGAGAAGGACACGGGTGACGGTGCCGGCCTGCTGCTCCAGCTTCCCCATGCCTTCTTTGCCGCGACTGGCCGGACCGAGGGCAGGACGCTGCCCCAGGAGGGTGATTATGGGGTCGCCATGCTCTTTGCCTCGCCGGAAGAAGAGCGTTGCGGCGCGACCTTACAGCGTTTTGAGCAGATTGCGGCCGGGGAGGGCCTCCAGGTACTCTGGATACGACGGGTACCCACCAATATAAACACCATCGGCCGCACCGCCGCAGAGGTCTGCCCCTCCATCTATCAGATATTCGTTGCGCGCCCGGAGCACGCCACCGTCGCTGAGTTCGAGCGCGCCCTCTACGCGCTCTCAAAACTCGCGACCCAGGCCATCCGCGCAGCTGAGAAGGACGCGGACCCGTACTTCTACGTGCTGAGCTGCTCCTCAAAGACCGTGGTATACAAGGGCATGCTCCTGCCCCGGCAGCTTGCGGCCTTCTATCTCGATCTGCTCGACGAGCGCGTGGAGAGTGCCATCGTGCTCGTGCATTCCCGCTTCTCCACGAACACCTTTCCCAGTTGGGAGCGGGCGCATCCCCAGCGCATCCTCATCCATAACGGCGAGATCAACACTATCCGGGGCAACGTCAACTGGACCAAGTCCAGGCAGGCACGCTTTGCTTCCCCTCTGTTTGGCGAGGAACTCTCCCGCCTGTTTCCGGTTATCGACGAGGACGGTAGCGACTCGGCCATGCTGGACGACTTCATCCGCTTCCTCGTGGCCGCGGGCTACTCCCTGCCACACGCCCTGGCCATGGCGGTGCCGGAACCCTATGAGAACAACCGCCACATGCCCGAAGACCGGCGCGCCTTCTACGAGTATCACAACTGCCTGAGCGAGCCGTGGGACGGCCCTGCCGCGCTGGCTTTCAGCGACGGGGACCTCTGTGGCGCGCTCCTGGACCGTAACGGGCTCAGGCCCTCGCGCTATACCGTTTCCAAGCAGGGCGTGCTGGTACTGGCAAGCGAGATAGGTGTCTATGACATCCCGGCCGAAGAGGTGGCAACCCAGGGCCGCATACAGCCGGGCGAGATGCTCCTCGTGGACACCAGGGCGGGGCGTATCATCGAGGACGGTGAGCTCAAGGCAGAGCTCGCGGAGGAGCGACCCTATGCAGAGTGGCTCCAACACGGTCTGAGGTCCCTCGATGAGCTGGGGAGCGATGCCCTTACAGAGGCTGGCGATGAAGCTGGAACAGGAGTCGACCCGCAGGCCAACACAGAGGCTGACAGCGAGGCGGACGCGGAAGCTAACGCAGAGACGCGCTCGGAAGCTAACGCCCCCTCCTCACTCACCCCCACGCAACGGGAGCGGCTCTTTGGCTATTCCTGGGAGGACCTCACGCTCACGCTACGTGGCATGGTCGAGTCCAAGGACGACCCTATCGGCTCCATGGGCACCGACATACCACTGGCCGTGCTCAGCGAGCGGCCCCAGCTGCTCTATAGTTACTTCAAGCAGCTCTTTGCCCAGGTGACGAACCCGCCCATCGACTCGCTCAGAGAGAAGAACGTCGTCTCCTCCAGCATCCTGCTCGGCAGTGAGGGCAACCTGCTGGAGCCGAGCGAGGCCTCCTGCCGGTTCATCAAGCACCCCACGCCGGTGCTCCTGCCCGAGGAACTGCAACAGTTGAAGCTGCTCGACACCGCCGACTTCCGGCCCATCACCCTTCCCATCGTATGCAAGGCGGTGCCCGGCAGTCTTGAACCGGCGCTTGACCAGCTCTTTGAGGCGGCGGATCGGGCTGTGGCAAGCGGTCACAATATCCTCATCCTCTCCGACGAGGGGGCAGGCAGCATCGACGCGCCCATCCCCGCGCTGCTGGCATGTAGCGGGCTCCATCATCACCTGGTGCGGGCGGGTACGCGCACCGCGTGCTCGATTGTAGTGGCCGCCGGAGACGCGTGGGAGACCCATCATCTGGCGATGCTCATCGGCTACGGGGCCAACGCGGTGTGTCCACACCAAGCCTTTGCCACGCTGGACGGCATGGTACAGCAGGGGCAGCTCTCTCAAAGTGCCGAGGCCGCACGGAGCAATTACGTTGCCGCTGCCACCAAGGGTATCGTCAAGACCATGAGCAAGATGGGTATATCTACAGTCCGCAGCTATCACGGCGCGCAGGTGTTTGAAGCGCTCGGCATCGGCGAGGCGGTTATCGAGCGCTACTTTACCGGTACGATAAGCCGCATCGGCGGACTCGGCATCGAGCATATAGAAGCCGAGGTGCTCACGCGGCACCGCGAGGCGCTTACCTGCGTCGCGGAGGCGGAAGCCCTGCCTGCAGGAGGCAATTACAAATGGCGCGCGGAGGGCGAGTATCATCTCTTCAGCCCCGAGAGCATCTTCTACCTGCAACAGGCCTGCAAGACCGGCGACTTTGAACTGTTCAAGGCCTATACCGCGGCGATCAACCAGCGAAGCACGCAGCTCAAGAATATCAGGAGCCTCTTTGATATACGCCTTGCCGAGAAGCCCGTCTCGCTTGAGACCGTCGAGAGCGAGGACAGCATCGTCCGGCGCTTCAAGACCGGCGCGATGAGCTACGGCTCCATCAGCGCCGAGGCACATACGAGTCTGGCGCTGGCAATGAACCGGTTGGGTGCCAAGAGCAATACCGGTGAGGGAGGGGAGGATCCCGCCCGCTTTGTACCCGACAGCAACGGCGAGAGCCGGTGCAGCGCCATCAAGCAGGTGGCCTCTGCCCGCTTTGGCGTGACCATCGAGTACCTCAGCAATGCCCGGGAGATCCAGATCAAGATGGCCCAGGGTGCCAAACCGGGCGAGGGTGGCCACCTCCCCGGCGCAAAGGTCTACCCCTGGATAGCGGCCTGCCGCCATGCGACGCCTGGTGTGGAACTCATCAGCCCGCCACCCCATCACGACATCTACTCCATCGAGGATCTCGCGCAGCTCATTCACGACCTCAAGAATGCCAACCCCGCCGCACGCATCAGTGTCAAGCTGGTGAGCGAGGCCGGGGTGGGCACGGTGGCCGTGGGCGTGGCCAAGGGCCTCGCGGATGTCATCGTCGTGTCCGGTTACGACGGCGGCACCGGGGCCGCAGCGCGCACCTCCATCCGGCACGCGGGCCTGCCGTGGGAGCTGGGCGTGGCCGAGACCCATCAAAGCCTCCTCCTCAACGGCCTCCGCAATCGCGTGACCCTCGAGACCGACGGCAAACTGCTCACCGGGCGCGACATTGTCATCGCCGCGCTCCTCGGTGCCGAGGAG
>JAIRZP010000090.1 GCA_031267175.1 Coriobacteriales bacterium
AAACAGCCCCTGACCGTAACGGTTGTGGGGTATTATCCCGTATCTTATATTGAATTATATGTCGATATATGGCAATATCTGAATATTGGAACCAGCAAGGCTTTTTGGCGACGAGACGAGAAGCCTGGGTTTACTCCAGCGTAATCGACAGCGGAGAGGTTTGGAGAAAAGAATGGACAAGCGAGAAGACCCCTATTCTCCGGGAGCTGGTCGCGCGCCTTTTGCTCTGACAGGACGGGCGCAACAAACAGAGGACTTTGAGACTGCCGTGCTGAGAATAGAGAGTGGACTCGATGCGCGGCCACTGGCTTTTTATGGGCTCCGTGGCGTGGGCAAGACCGTTTTGCTGCGCTCTCTTTATGAGAAGGTGAAGGCCAGAAAATGGATTACGGCCATTGTTGAGGGAAGGCCGGGCAAAGACCTACGAAGCCTGATTGGTGAGGAACTGGAAGAGGTGCTTGCGGATTTGGCAAAACCCAAGGCTTCACAAACTGTTCTCAAGGCAGTGAAGACCGCGCTGAGTTTCCTCCATCTGCAAGTCAATACGGAGGGAGCTTTTTCCCTCGGCCTCGACCTATCGTCTGTTGACAGTTCGAACGCGGCGACGGGCAATATCGCCGGGGACTTTGGCAGGGTGGTACGTGACCTTTCTTTTGCCGCGGAGAAAAGCAATACCGGCGTGGCGCTGTTTTTTGATGAAGCGCAGGAAATGAGTACCGAGGACTTACAGGCGATAAACACCTTAGCGCATCGGGCGAGCCAGGAGCGCTATCGTTTGGTGCTTGCCATAGCGGGTTTGCCGACACTGCCGGGCATTCTTGCGGAGTCAAACAGCTACGTCGAGCGGCTGTATGCCTACCACGAATTGGGTCCTCTGAGCGCGGAGGCAACTGCCGCTGCGCTGACTGAGCCGGCTGCTTTTAGAAATGTTGAATGGACCGACGGTGCCATCGATTTTGCTGTGCGTGCGACGGGAGGTTTTTCTTATTTTGTCCAGGAGTTTGGCTCCGCTTCCTGGGCAAGCGCAAAAGCATCACCGATAAACCTTAAAGACGCAAGGCGAGCAGACCGTCTGGCGCAAGAGAGCTTGGACACGGGGTTTTTCAAATCGCGTTGGACCAGGGCGACCGATGCCCAAAAGGCCTACCTCCAAGCCATGTCCCTCGATGGGGAAGGGCCCAGTACCACTGCTGGCATCGCCGCGCGCCTGGGCAAAGAGCCAACCGCCCTCTCGCCGCGCCGCGCTGAACTGATAACCAAGGGTCTCATCTACTCGCCGCGGCAGGGAGCAGTGGCGTTCACCGTGCCCAAGATGGCTGATTTCATTAAACGCCAGGTGACTGACTGAGCAACATTTCCCTAACAACCGCACCCACACTCACGCTCATGAGCCGGTTACATCCATCCCATCTTCTCCGGGTTGACGTCAAACCAGTATCTGAGGGTCCATTTGTTGTACAGCTGCGCCAGGCGGGCGGGTGCGACATCCATGCCATTGTCTAACCACTTGCTGATCAGGTGCGCGTCAGAGACGGCGAAGAAGAACGCACTATAGCGCTTTTCATCCTCCGGCAAGTCGAAATCCGCAAGTACGTTGTCGTTTAGAGCGGAGAACAGCTCCGTCAGCGTCGCTATCAAAAGCCTGCCTTTATCAATTCTATTCAGTTTCAGATAGAACAGGGAATTCCGTTGGATGGTCTGATAGATCATCTCCATAAGTATCTGGGGGGCTGATTTGAGTTTCCTGGTGGGGATACTCTGCATCATCTGATGGTTTGGCATATAGAGATCGTGTTCGACGAGGCTAAAAAGAATGGCATCTTTGCTGTTGAAATGATCGTAGAAAGCGGCACGAGAAATATTCACCCGTCTACAGAGGGAGGTGACGGTGATTTTCTCGTAGGGCGTTGAGATAACAAGCTCCCTGAAACAGTTCTGAATGCTATCCCTGATGGGCATAGGCACCTCCAACAGCAATTCGGCGCCACGCTATTCAAGAGCGACTCCGGTTTCGGCCTACACTACGTCGAGCTGTTTTCTCATGGTTGAGTGATTATAAGCCATGTGAGCGCGCTCGTGTTTGGACAGACCGACAGAAGTTAAATACGCAGCCAAAGAGCAGACAAAAACACAGAAGTGCAAGCACGCGACAGGCAACGGCGAGCGCCTGAAAGAAAACCTGACGCACTGCCGCGTTATTGGAGCGTTGACGGCGGTTTTGCCGCCTCTTTATAGTCAAAGCAGTGTCAAATCCTGCAATACAAATGAAGAGAGGTCTCGAGGAAAGGAGTGCTGGATGAGTACCTGGATGAGCGCAAGAGTTTTCGAGGAAAGGAGGACGGGATGAGTGCAAACACCGCAAGCGCGCAGGGTGCGGAGACAACGGTCATCAGGGGTCTCGCCAGTGGTGGCACCGGTGGCGATGCCGTGGCGATTGACTCCAAGGACGGCAAGGTCGTCCGGTTCCGCCCGCTGCATTGGGATACGAGCTATCCCCGGGAGGAACTGGAAAAAGAGCTGTGGAAGTACGAGTTTGACGGTAAGATTTTCAAACCGGATATGAAGGGCGCGCCCAGCTACTTCGCGCTGGCTTACAAAAACCGCGTCTACTCCAAGAACCGGGTGAAATACCCGTTGAAGCGCGTGGACTGGGAGCCCGGCGGCGACCCTGCCAAAATCAATGCCCAAACCCGCGGCATCAGCAAGTTCAAGCGTATCAGTTGGGACGAGGCGCTGGACATCGTTGAGAGCGAGCTGCGCCGCCTGATCGAAAACTACGGTCCCAACGCCGTCCTCTGCATTGGTGAGAACGGGCATCGCGAGTCCAAAGACCTCCAGTCCGGCGGCGGCATGCACGCCACGCTGATGAACGAGCTGGGCGGCTACACCCGCGAGACCCGCACGCCGGACAGCGTGGAGGGTTGGTACTGGGGCGCCAAGCACGTCTGGGGCCGCGGCTCGACCAACGGCCTGGGCCTGGCCGCGCCGATGGAAACCGGCTACAGTTCCTGGATGGTGGCCTATGACATCTGCGAAAACTGCGATCTGATCGCCTTTCATGCCGGCGACATCGAGCTGACCCAAAACTACGCCGCTCAAGGCCTGAGCCGTCTCATCAAGTATTGGGAGGAATTGGGCAAGGAGTTTGTCGTCGTCGACCCCTTCTGCAACTACACCTCGGTCTGCCACGAGACGATGAAGTGGATTCCCATCCTGCCCAACACCGATGTAGCGTTGGATTTTGCCATGATGTATATCTGGCTGACCGAAGACCTTTATCAGAAGGACTACGTGGACACCCACACCACCCATTTCGACAAGCTGGTGGACTACGTCATGGGCAAAGAAGACGGCATACCCAAGACCCCAGAATGGGCAAGCCCGCTATGCGGTGTGTCGGAGTGGACTATCAAGGCCCTGGCTCGCAAATGGGGCACGCAGCGCACTTCGCTGGTGCATTTTTCTTCCGGCCATGTCAAAGGCCCGTACTCGCATGAGCCCGGGCGGACCTCGGCTTACAAGATGGCCATGCAGGGTCTCGGTCGCCCCGGCGTGCAGCAGTTCCACATCAACGCCGCCGAGATGGCCAAGCCGACTATCGAGAACAGCACGGTGGGGCAGATGATCATGTGCAATCGCTCGCGGATGTACGTACCCACGGTGCAGTCCATCCCGCGCACCGCCGTGGCCCGCGCAATCCAGGAAAGCAAGGTCAAGTGGTGGGGCAGCCCCTCGATCATCTGGGCTTCCACCGAAGACCAGTTCACGGAGTACAACTACCCGGCACCAGCCGATCAGGGCGGCACTGAGTTCCGTATGCTTTGGAGTGAGAAGCCCTGCAACATGAACTGCTGGAACGGCGGCTTCAACTTCCAGGATGCTATCCGCAGCCCTAAGGTCGAGTTCTTCTTGACCAACCACCAGTGGCTGGAAAACGACAGCCTGTTCTGTGACCTCATCCTGCCGGTCAGCACCTGCGTGGAAGAAGAGGACGATGTGGGAGCGGGTATGGTGGTGCCCTTCAAGTTTGTGGCTTTGAACCACGCGGCCTGCGAGCCCATTGGCGAGTCCAAAAGCGACTACCACATCACCTTAGAGATCGCCAAGCGCTTTGGTGTGGACGAGAACATCTCGTTGGGCATGAGCGATGAGGAGTGGTTCGAGTACGCCTTTGGGAACTCCCGCGTCAAGGAGGAAATTTCTTGGGAGGAGTTCAAGGAGAAGCAGTATTACATTCCCAAGATGGACCCGAATTGGAAGAAGCTGCCACGTGGCATGCAGAACTTCTACGAGGACCCCGAGACCTACCCGTTGGACACGCCTTCCGGCAAGATCGAGTTCTGGTCTCAGGCGCTGGCGGACAATTTCCCGGATGATAAGGAGCGCCA
>JAIRZP010000120.1 GCA_031267175.1 Coriobacteriales bacterium
GAGCTCTGTTGTGCAGAACCGATAGCAGCTTCCAGGCCAAGGTCAGTGGCCAGTTTGGTGATTGCCCGGCTTCCGGAGCGGTCGGTGGGCTTGACAATGAGGGGAAAGGCAAAACCCGACAAGTCTGGGGTCTCGCCGCGCTCAACGCGCACAAACTGCGGACAAGCAATGCCTGCATTGCGCAGGGCCAGGCGCGCCTGATACTTATTTGTGGCCTGCTGTGTTACCGCCAGCGGGTTACCCGGCAGACCCAGATGGTCACAGAGGTAGCTCGCGGTCAATTGGGCCAGGTCAGAACCGATGGTGCAGACAGCGACGGGCTCGATTGTAAGGCACACTTCGAGTATTGCGGCATGTTCAGTCACACTCAGAGGGTAGAACCTATGGGCGGCATCCGCGCCCACCGCGTCATCGGCCCAGGCAAATACGTGGGTTTCATACCCCATCTCCTCGGCCTTTACGATCAGCGGCAACTGAAACTGGTTTGCTCCAATCACCACAAGCCTGGGCCTGTCAGACAGCCTGGACGTCATGTCGCTGGTACAGAGGATTGAAGCGCCCGGTCTCCAAAATACTCCTGAAAGCGACCGCTTTCGAGTTCACGCTTATAATCGACCATCATCGCCTCGTAGTCGCTGTACTCGGGCGCATAGCCAAAATCACGCCTCGCTTTTTCTATGCTGTAGAGGTTGGAGGGCTCGTGTGTCGTCTTCTCTGGCCGATAGATAATCGTCGAAGGCTGCTTGGGATCCGAGAAGACCTGTATGATCGTTTTGATCTGCTGCTCAAGGGTTACCGCAACGCCGGACGCAATGGTGTAGACCCCCACAGCATTTGGACTGGCGATTGCCTTTTCTATAGCCTGCGCGACATCCTTGACATACACCAGATCACGAGACAGATCCACATCTCCCCAGAGTTCTATCGGCAGACCTTGGCTGGCGTTCTCGACGAAAGTCTGAATGCCCGATTTCTTGACCGTGCCATCAACAAAAAGACTCCCATGCGATCCGACCCCGTAGACGGTTGCCAGGCGAAAGACACAGGTCTTGAAGCCGTATTGCTGGTTGTAGTACTCCATTACCTCCACTGCCGCGTTGTTCGCGATGACATAGGGGGCGTGATCACCCGTAAAGGGAAAGTTCCGCGGCGCGTCTTCCAGCAAAGCAACACCCCTGGCCCACGATTTCATCAGGTCAAAGTGCGATGTGGTCTTGATGACTTTGCTTATGCCATTTCTGCGGCAGTACTCAAGAACATTGACCATCCCGATGGTAATGACCTCCAGATAATCCTTGACATAATCAGGGGCGGATTGATTCTTGGGATTATTTGCTGGCAACAAGGCACCGAGTACCACCACGGCTTCTATACCTTCTGTGGGGAGTTTATCAAAATCGGCGACGTTTTCCATCCGCAGGTTGACGGTTTCAACACCCAGTTGCGCAAGGCGCTCCTTTGCCAGCGAGTTGCTCCCCGTTGCGAGAACCTCGTAGCCCTTTGCAACAAGATGCTCGATGGCATAGACGCCCACCGACCCTGTTCCACCTATGACAAGTATCATGACACAACTCCGTTCTGTTGCCCTACGAGGCAAAGTGATGAAGAACAGGCTCTGATCCGCTTCTTCACTCCTGGCCCTTTTCCGATGCATCTGCTTGATTAACAATACTGCGCACTACATAGAGCGGCCTGTTTCTGCTGTGGTTGATGACCTCACCCAGATAGATGCCGATTATTCCCAGGCTCATCAAGATCAGACCGCCAACGAAGAAGATCGACACGACGGTGCTGCTCCAGCCAGCGGGGACATCCAGGGTAAAATACTGTACGATCAGTACGATGATGGCGATAAACGAGAGCAGCGACATCAAGGCCCCAAATTTGACCGAAATCGAAAGCAAGCGGTTCGACTGGGCAAAAATCATCATGTACGCCTCTTGCATCCGCTTTCTGAACGTGTAGGATGACCTACCTTCGTAGCGTTCGTGATGTTCAATCTCAATAATCGTCGATCTGAAACCCAGCCAGCGCAAAAACAGGATGTAGGCACGGTATTGTTCTCGCATCTCGCGATAACTCTCGACAACAACCCTGCTGCAGATAGAAAACGTGCTCAACTGTGCGTTGTAATCCACGCCTGAGAAAAAGGAAAGTACGCGATAGAAGGCTTTGGAGAAAAACTGGGTCAGCGGCTTGTCCACCCGATTCTTTCTCTGACTGTAAACGATGTCGTAGCCTTCCTGCGCCTTTGCGTAGAGCAGGGCAATGTCTTCTGGATAGTACTGCAGGTCGCAGTCCATGACCACCACCCAATCTCCCTGCGCATAGTCCAGGCCGGCGGTCACCGCCTTCATCTGGCCAAAATTACGGGAGAAATCGATGCCCACTACATTCGTATCCTGTTTGCAGATATCCTCAATGACGCTCCAGGAGTTCTGCGGGCAGGCATCATTCACAAATATGATTTCGTAGTCTTCCGATATCTTGCGGAGCGCTGTTTGCAGTTGTCGGTAAAGCTCCGGCAAAATCCTGGCGGCATTGTAAACGGGAATAACGACAGAGATATGTGCTCGTTGTTCGGGCAATGGTTCCTCTCAATGTCCAAGGGGCACCAGAGGCGATCATTCTACCTCTGGTGCCACCCTGGCATATCGGTTGTCTGGCTTTCCGCTCACGCAGGATACAGTATAACGTATAGTTGGCTGATAGCAAAGGTGCAAGCGGCAACGCAGCTGGTGTCACCTTGAGCCGAGGGTGAGTACATCCGGTACAGCCCCAAAACCGTTACTTGACATATGCCGCAGAGGGGTGTATAACAGAGATAACAGAGAGCGACGGCATCGCCCAAGATACCATGCCAATCAATTGGCAAGCTATTATGCTAAGGTGAAATCCAGGGACAGATACGTCGCTCTCTTTGCGTCTTGCAATCTTTACCTTACAGTTCACTCGCAATGACAGAGAGGGGTTGAGCAGTAACATCTTTACCTCCATTTGACCTGCCCCTAGTTTTGTTACTTGCACTCCATCACAGTAGTGTGATAAAGTATAGCTCTTTCATGCTTGCGCGAGCTTGTGTTTAAGCTAAGATTTGAAAAGCGCTACGATAAGCAAAGCTACGACCGAGCAGCACGAGAGTAAACCAGTAAGCCACAGGAGAGGAAGCCAGATTTGCTACCCATAACACCACGCGGATTCAAGGACGTACTGCCGGGTGAGGCGCGCTGGCGTGAGGCCATTGTCTCCGCTACGCGCGCGACGCTCTCACTCTGGGGCTATGCTCCCATTGAGACCCCTACGCTGGAGGTGCTGGAGGTGCTGGAGCAGGGCGGCGAGCTCACCTCCACTCCCTTCCGGCTCTTTGATACCGATAACGAACTCCTGGTGCTGCGGCCGGACGTTACCCTGCAGGTAGCGCGGATGAGTGCCTCCCGTCTTAGCCGCGAGGATCTGCCCCTGCGCCTGCGGTATGTCGAACGCATCTATCGCGAGGAGGAGGGCCTCAAGGCGCTTTCGCGGCAGGTTACCCAGATTGGCATAGAAGCCATTGGGCTGGCAGGCGCCGAGGCCGATGCGGAGGTGGTGCTGCTGGCCGCAGAGGTGCTGGGGGCTGCCGGGCTCACCAACTTCACCCTTGCACTGGGCACCGTGGGGGTACTGAGGGAGCTTCTGGCGCTCTGTGAGGCCAGCGGCGCCGTGGACCACGAGTGGAGCCGTGCGATGCTCAGGGCCTTTCATGCTGGCAACCTGGTTGCCATCAACCAGCTTGCCTCTGCACCGAGCCTGGCTCCGCGTTATGCGGAGGTCCTACGCGCGCTCCCGCTCATCAATGGCAAAGCCGAGGCCCTGGCCCGCGTAGACAAACTGGTGGCACCGCTCGGCATCCGTGACGGGCTCGAGCAGCTGCGCGCCACCTGGGCCATCATAGAGGCCTGTGGCCTCGCGGCGCAGGTGACCGTGGACTTTTCTGTGGTGAGTGCGTATGACTATTACACCGGCCTGGTGCTTGAAGCCTATGCTCCTGGCCTCGGCAAGGCACTGGGCAACGGTGGCCGCTACGACCGGATGCTGGAGGGCTTTGGTATCAGCGCCCCGGCGGCAGGCTTTGCCCTGAGCCTGGAAACCATCATGCAGGCCCTTCTCAACGAGGACGCCCTGCAGAACAGAGACGCTCCCGGGTTGGTGCCCGCACAGCCGGAACTCAGGCTCGTGCACATTGAGGATGACGATCCTGCCGCTGCCTTTATCGAGGCCGCTAGGCTCAGGGCTGAGGGCCAGGCCGCGGTGCTGGGTACAGGAACGGGAGGCCAAGCATGATGGATGCAGCCCCACTCAAGATAGCTGTTCCCAAGGGCTCGCTCTACGCGGATTCGGTCAGGCTGCTCACCCGGGCAGGCCTCGACACCGCCGGTCTGGAGCAGCCCGGCCGCCAGCTGATGGTAGCGGCAGAGGGCTACCGGTTCTTTATCGTCCGGCCTACCGACGTGCCGGTGTTTACCGCGCTCGGCGGCGTGGACTGCGCAATCTGCGGCTACGATTCCCTTGCGGAGCAGGGCCTGGAGCTGGTGGAGCTCGTCGATCTCAGCTTTGGTGCCTGTCGCTTTGTTGTGGCCGAGCCTGAGGACGCGCGCAACAGCGCCGAAGCCACGTATCAACGCCGCGGAGTCATGCGAGTGGCCACCAAGTATCCCGCCATCACGCAAAGCTACTATGACCGCATCGGCGTGCAGGTGGAGGTGGTCAAGCTCCACGGCAATGTTGAGCTGGCCCCGCTTTCCGGCCTCGCCGAGCGCATCGTAGACATCACGGCCACGGGAGCCACGCTCCGCGAGAACCGGCTCGTCGTGGTGGACGAGGTGCTGGCCTCCACGGCCCGCTTTGTGGGCAATACGGCCAGCGTGCGCACCGACCCGCGCATCCGCGCGCTCGCCGGTAGCCTCGCAGCACTGGTGAGTTAGGGTACAATAGCTGTCCCTCCAAAAAGAAGGAAGTGAGCATGCGAGTAGTAACGTTGGAACAAGGCGAGAAGCCGGCCGCGGACCTTATCAGGCGTACAGTGGTCTTTGAGCCAGAGCTTGTCTCGGCGGTAGGCGAGATTATCCAGAACGTACGTGAAAAGGGCGACCAGGCCCTGCTTGATTACACCCAGGAGTTTGACGGCGTGGCCCTCAAAGAACTCGGCGTGTCAGAGCAGGAGATACAGGCCGCTCAGAAGCGGGCCAATCAGGAGGTCGTCAAGGCGCTCCACCAGTCCGGCCAGAGCATCTTTGACTTTCACGAGCGGCAACGGCGCGAGGGCCTGCTCTACGCCCGCGACGACGGGGCACTTATCGGCACCAAGGTGAGTCCGCTCGACAGCGTGGGTATCTATGTTCCCGGCGGGAGGGCGCTCTATCCTTCCACGGTCCTGATGTGCGCGCTACCGGCTCGCGTAGCCGGGGTGCGCCGCATCGTCATGGTAACGCCGCCGGATTCCTCAGGCCATGTGGACCCGCTCCTGTTGGCAGCCGCTCAGATCGCGGGTGTCACCGAGGTCTACGCCGTTGGTGGTGCACAGGCCATTGCGGCACTGGCCTATGGCACCGAAAGCATTGCGGCGGTTGACAAGATAGTCGGTCCGGGCAACGCCTATGTGGCGGCAGCCAAGCGCGCGGTGAGCGGGGATGTGGGTATCGACCTGCTCGCAGGCCCCTCCGAGCTGGCCATCCTCGC
>JAIRZP010000180.1 GCA_031267175.1 Coriobacteriales bacterium
GGCAGCATTGCGGGCAGTGTTGTTGGCGGCGCGGCTACGAGGAAGAGCAAGTGTACGATGTGTGCCGATAGGCTCCGGCAGGGGCATATGCCCAGCTGTGTAAACGCCTGTCCTGCCCGGGCACTGGACTTTGGCCCAAGGGAGGAGATGAGATCCCGGTACGGCGAGATCCAGGCTCTTCGCGATATGCCTGAGCCTGTGACAACGAGCCCCTCGGTCATCTTCAAGCCAACCGCTCCCAAGCGCCAGGTGGTGCCGTACGATGCTGAGAGGGCGCGTAGCCTGTTCGGACAGCGTGGCGACACACTCCCACCTCTCTACCGGGACAATACGGTCGTCACAAACAGAGAGCCCGGAATGGTTGGCAAGGACAGGCTCAATCTCAAATCCCCTGATCCTAGAGAAGCTCTGGCTGCTACCCGTAGCGACGAGTGGTAGCTGTTTGTTGCGTGCGGTGACCTGAACCAATGACGGAATGGTTCTCCCTTATCAGATCATTGACAGCAGCCGACTCCAACATGCAAGAGCATCAGGACCCAAGACACCCTATAGGGTGTATCTGTTAGGGTGTATCTGTTAGGCCCACTCTTCCCTCGAACAGAAGAGGAAGCGAGCGATAATCTATTCGCCTTCAACCAACCCTACTCATGCCGAATAGCCTCAAGCGAGGAGATGCGGACGGCCTTGCGTGCGGGTAGGATTCCGGAGAAGAGCCCCACGGCGGCGGCAAACAGGAGCGCAAAGGCGATGAGCCAGGCTTGGATGACGGAGATCGCTGCCGCAGTACCCGTCTGGCCAAGGCCGCCGAGACCGAAGAAGCTCCCCACATCTACCCCTCCCGCGCCGAGGCCGAGGAGTGCGAGGAGAGCAGGAAGGTTGTTGAGCAGCAGGCTCAGCAGCACGCTCACCAGCACCCCAGCCACCCCGCCGATAAGCCCGATAGCTCCGGCCTCGATGAGGAACATGCGCCGGATGTTCTTGAGCTCGCAGCCGAGTACCTTCATGATGCCTATCTCGCGGCGGCGTTCGGTAATTGCCATGGTCATGGTGTTCATGATGTTGAGCGCCGCCACGAACAGCGAGACCGCGGCCAGCCCACCGAGCATCATCTGCGTCTGAGCCACCTGCCCCTGCATTTGGCGGCGCGTCTCGGTGATGGAGTCGATCTGGTAGCCCTCGGCCTTAATGCTGCGCTCCACCTCGTCCATGGCCTCAACGTGCTCGACCTTGACCAGCACACGGGAGTAACTGCCTGCGCTGCCTCTTCCGCTCGAACTGCCGCCGCCGCCAGTGCTACTGCTGGCACCACCGCCGCCACTTCCGCCGCGGCTGCTGACGACAGCAATACTGCCACCGCCATTGCCATCACTGCCGCGTTCCAAGCCTCCGCCTGCGCTGCCTCCTGCCGCTTTACGCACATCGGCCTGAAGCTTCCTCAGGTTCTCGATGTTCATGACAAAGCCGTTGTTTATCGCAAAGTCATTTGCTCCCCCTGAGATCATCCCCACAGGCACCAACTCGTACTCTTTGTAGACATCCTCTCCCGAGCCCTCGTCGCGGCCCACCACCACGCGATAAAAGAGCTTCGTGTGCAGGATGTCAAAGAAGAACTCCTCAGGGTTGAGCAGCGTGCCCTTCTCGTCGTAGCGGGGCAAGTTCAGGATGTTCATATACTCGTCGTCGTACTGGGGATACTTCTGGGCATCGGGGCTGTTCTGACTCTTCTGCGTGTCCCTGAAGCCAAACGGTGCCTGAGCTCCCACCAGCACGGGAATGCGGTTTGCGTCCGGATTGCCGGTGAGCTTGGAGCTGCCGGCGAGCAGAGCATAGCCAAGAGGCCCAATGGCCCCCGGTTCCAAGCCGATAAGCTGCCCTGGAGCCTCAAAGCGGTTATTGGGACCCCCGACGATCGTTGCGGAAACATCCTGCGGCTCCATTACGGGTGTTGCGACACGCACGCCGGGGATGCTGCGGAATTGCTCCACCATGGTCTCGTCCAACTTGGGCGTGTCCTGCTGGGCACCTTCGCTCAGCACCTCTATCCGCGTGAGATCGCCCCAGTTCTTGAGCATCTCATCGGTGGAGTTGTTCACGGCCACACCGAGTGACACCATGACGACGATCGCGCACACGCCCACCAGCACGCCGATGATGGTGAGCATCGTGCGCCCCTTGCGCCGCCGCAGGTTGTCAACAGAAAACAGGAAGAGGTCGGGGAGATGCATGGTCAGCTGATCCCGCCTTTGCCATCCTCGCCATCTTCATCCTCATCCTCCCAGGTATCTTCGAGCAGAATTGCCTGCTCGGCAGCCCTTCGTTTTCTGCTCCGCGTCGCGAGTCCAAAAGCGAGCCCCAGGGCGACCACCGGTACTATCAGCACGACGATCCACCAGGGAAATCCGAGGTCTGTTGCCTGGGCAGCGGCTCCGATCTCTTCCCCAAACGCAGTATCCGGCCTGGCCTCGGCCTCTATGACGGTAACGGCAAAGGCTTCGCTCAGCTCCCGGGCTTCGCCTCGGGCATTCTCATAGCTGATGAGCACCTTGACCGTGGCGGTTCCCAGTTTGGAGGCCTTGAGGGTCAAGTCCGCCGTTTTCTGCTCGCCGCCAGCCACCGAGCCGAGGAAGTACCTGCCGCCCTCGAGCCCGATGCCGGTGCCCACCACGTCGATGAACACGTTTGAGACGGCAGTGCGTCCCTGATTTATCAGTGTCACGGAACCATAGCCCGCCTCACCGCCGCCTTCCAGCGCAAGTTCGGTGGGCAGGCTGCTTTTGAGCAGGGAGAAGCGCTCCGGTTGCACAACGGGCACCGTGACGCTCGCCTGCGCGGCTATCTCGCCACCGCTCGCGGCGTCAATACCCTTGATGTCCACCGCAAAGGTGTAGCTGCCCTCGCCCACGGCCGCACCCGGCAGGAGTTCGTAGGAGAGGGAGATCTTCGCCCCGGGGGCCACCGAGCCCACGTAGTTGAGGTTGGCGCCCTTGGCCAGGGCTATCTCCTGCGAGGGAGTGAGGTTCACGGTCACGTTTTCCAGGGCGGAGCTGCCCTTGGTGGCAAGCCAGACGAGATTGAGCGTGAAGGGTTTGCCGGCGTAGACAGTCTCGCTACCAGTATCGTACGACGCGAGCACAAAGCCCGTGCCCTTGACGGTGGCGAGCGGCGCTGCCGCGATGCCAGAAGGTTCGGGGGCGGACTCGGAGGAAGGATCCGGTGCCGTCCAGGGGACGCACTGCGAGAGGGTCTGGCTATACGAGAACAGCGGAGCGCCGTCGCTCGCAGGATAGAAAATGTCTGCGCGAAAGTCCTGACCCGAGCCGGTGTAGCTCAGATTCGTGAAGCCGAGGGTATAGCTCCAGCCTCCACCGCTAAGGGGTGCGATGCGCGAGACTCGTATGTCGCTCTGGCTCGCCACGCTCAACGACGAGGTATTCAGGCGCGCCTTTGGTGAGGGAGGATTGCTCTGCGTATAGCTGCCCAGGAAGGGGCGCGTGTCGCTCACGTCAAGCGTGAGGGTGAACCGATCGCCCTTAGTGAGTGCTCCCGTATAGGAGGCGGCAGTGCCCTTGCTGAGGGAATAGCCCGTGACGTTGATGTCCTCGCTGGTGGCGGCAAAGGCCGGTGTGAGGGGAGCAAGCGCCATCGTGCCAGCCAGCACAAACGCCAGCACGGGCGTCAACACGAGCGTAAGCGTGCCAGCGAGCTTGCCCGCAAGGGCCGAGGCCCACCGGGGTCTTTCCGTTCTCGCTCCCTCTGGTTGGTGTCTGAGTAGGGTGTTCCCCTGCGGTATCTGTTTTTTGTCAGTCATCAGTTTCTCCAAACAATAGTCTGCGATTTCTGTCTCTGGTCTTTTCGTCCTGTACGATATTCTCTGCCACCTTGCCGTCGCTCAGGGTGATGATGCGGTCGCCACACCGAGCAAGCTCCGGTTCGTGGGTCACCATGACGAGAGTTATCGCGTGGCCCTCCGAACAGTCAAGCATGTGCCTGAGCACCTGTCTGGTGGTAGCGGTGTCGAGGTTGCCGGTGGGCTCGTCGGCAAAGACGACCTTGGGGCGCGCCACAAAGGCGCGTGCGATACCCACGCGTTGCTGCTGGCCGCCGCTCATCTCGCGCGGGAGGTGGTCGAGGCGCTTGCCCATGCCCACGCGGGCGAGTTCGCGCCGTGCAATCTCAAGGCGTTGCGTCTTGCCGATGCCCGCAAAGCTCAGCGGCAGGGCAACATTCTCCGTGGCCGTAAGCTGGGGGAGCAGGTTGTAGCTCTGAAAGATGAAGCCGAGGTTTTCCTGACGGAAGAGGGCCAGCTGATCCTCATCCATTGCGCTTATCTTCCTGCCCGCAATAGCAACGTGGCCTGCGGAAGGCGGTTCCAGTCCTGCGAGCATGTTGAGCAACGTCGATTTGCCGCTGCCGCTCTGCCCGATGATGCAACAGACCTCACCGCGCGCTATCTCCAGGTCAACTCCCGCAAGTGCGGCCACGCGTTCGCGGCCGACGAGATAGTGCTTCTTCAGTTTTCTCGTATGGATTATGTGGTGCAAAAAACTAACTCCGGTGCCTCAGCGTACAATAGCCCCGCTCCCACTGCCACCCATCATACCCACGGTGCAAGCGCTAAGCGCAGAGCGTAGGAACCTTGTTGATGGGTGGTTTGGATGCTGAAATCTCGCGCCGAGACCACATTCCAGCTGTACCACGGTGCCACCTGACCTGCTCCCTCTCCTTGCAAGGCTGCGGCATGAGCGGCGGTGTGCCGTGCGATGGCTGCACGCGCCTCCTGTTGCACGGCGCTGTCGGGAGCCTGGCTCTCCAAATCGTGTAGCGCAGGCAAGGCCGCGTCCGAAAGCGACTCCAGCAGGGCCACATCTATCTGTGTAGTGTCTCCGTTGAGATAGCGGCTGGTATTGTAGCGGGCGATACTGCCGTCGGTATTCCAGAGTGCCAGCGTACAGCTGAGCACCACCACCAGGATGATGAGCGGGCGGGCCACGTTAAAGGGGCGCAGATGCCACAGCACGATGAGCACAAAGCAGAGCAGCAGTCCCACCATGAACCAGCTTGTATACAGACGCAGGGGAGAGAGCCCGTAGCTTTGAATGTAGAGCAGCATCTTGCTCGCCGCGGTTATGACAAGCAGGCAGGTGAGCAGCGCAACGCCGCCACTGAGTATGCGCAGGATCCGAGGATAACTGCGGCTGGCCCGTTTTGCCAGAAGCCAGCACAGGTACACGACGGCGAGGTTGATAACCGCAACGCCGCAGAGTTCAAAGAACCCGCGCCGCGCGTACTCGGCGTAGGTAAAGCCCGGGGGCAGCACACCGGTAAGCGCGGAGAACAGATAGGGGGCCATGACCACAAAGTAGCAGATATACACCGCGATGAGCAGGGCAAGGAGCACTGCAAAGGCCGTGGCAGGCAGCACGTGCGCCTCAACGAAGGCTTCCTCGGCATGCGCCTGCTTAAAAGCGCTCGTATGGCGGCGGTATACGTTGCCAGAGAGCAGGCCAAAGAGATAACAGGCAACCGGCACGCCAAGTGCAAGGTGCAGTATCCGCTGCGTGAGGGCGCCGAGATCCAGGTATTCAAGCACGTTGAGCTGCTTCAGCGCGTCTGCCGCAGTGGTGAGAAACGCATCGAACTGCGTGTCAGAATTGCCCAGCAGCGTGACTATCAAGACCAGCACCAGAGCAAAGACGGCAAGAAGAGCGATGGTGAGGAGCAGGGCTCTGACGCGCTGGCGGCGACGTGTGGCTGTCTGTTCAAGCTGCTGCTGCTCTTGCTTGTGGCTGCGCCCCTTCCTGCGCTGCCCCAAGCCCTCAACGAGGGTAGTGAACAGCCGCATTCCATTGGCACAGGGCACGACAAACATCTGGTTGATACAATCCATTACCACAAGGCCCGAAAGGCGTGAATTGATGCTTGTCTTGCAGGTAAAGGCTACCCAGATCAGGCAGACCGTACCCTCAAAGCCAAGCAGCATGAGATTGAAGTCGCGCTCCCCGTACAGGACAAAGGGAAGCGCCCCCGCTACGGCAACAAGTAACACTGCCAGACTCCGGCGGTTTTGACACATGCCCTTACGGTGCAGGTAACCCAGGCTGAGCGCAAGCGCAAGCAAAAAGAACAGGCTTGTTCCCACACCGGCGTACTCTGGCGCAAGCAGCTGCCACTCCCAAAAACAAAAGCCCAGAGCCACCAGTGCGCAGGCATAGAGAGCGTCAACGAGCCTGGCGCGTGGTGGAGCGCCGCGACTCTCATATACCGCAGGCCCCGTCGGGGGAGGCGGTTGCTGCGCCCGAGCGGACGGTTGTTCAGGTTCTTCTCTCAGGCTTTCGCCTGTTTTTGGCAGTGCGGTAGCAGGGGCCGGGGATGTCTCCATCGTGATCCTTTCTTTCAGGGTATGTCGTGGTTGTTATGACTCAGCCAATGGCTTTGGCTCAGCGTCTAATCGTCATCATCAATGAACTCCAGTAGATCGCCGGGTTGACAGGCAAGCGCCTGGCACAGCGCTTCAAGCGTTGAGAAGCGTACTGCCCGCGCCCTGTTATTTTTGAGTATGGAGAGGTTTGCCGGCGTGATGCCCACACGCTCAGCCAGCTCACCCGCACTCATCTTGCGACGCGCCATCATGACATCTATGTTGATCTGTATGCTCATACCAGCATGCTCATCCCAGCATCCTAAATAGTAAAGTCGTTCTCCTCTTTTAGCTGAGTGGCAGCAGCAAAGAGGTTTTTGACCGCGCGGAGGATGACGCCAAAGAAGGCGGCGAGCACTGCCAGCACAAAGAATACGACGCTCACAAAGCTACTGGCCAGCAGTATGAGTGCCGCGGCAAAGCAACACCAGGATATAATCCGCAAAAACCGCACATTGCCCGGGGTAAACACGGCTCCCCTGCGCACCGCGCCCAGCAACTTGTCAAGCGCTATCAGGGCAATAAACGCCGGCACACAGAAGCTGTAATAGACGGGCATGAGCAGTGGAATGCTTTCCGGGGAGATGAGTGCCCGATGCTCGAAGAACCCCGACGAGCATAAAAACGGAAGCGCAACGGCCAGGGCAAGCGCCAGCACCATGACAACGCGGGTACACACAACCGAAAGGAGTACGGATTTATCTTGATTCCACACAGGACGATACCTCTCTTTCTGGAACGTGCGTGGGTGAAGCGCGGGACCTCTTGCCTACTGAGTCTGTATCATAGGGCAAAATATATCGTTATTCGATAAGAAATTATCGTTTGTTGATTTGTTGTTGCCGTTTGGCTTCCCTCATCGTTCCTTGCAACGAGGGAGGGGGGAGGGATTTTGTAACGGCGGTGAGGCTATCGAAGTAGTCCTCATACATCGCTCCGGGGGCGTTCATCGTGAACACCCACCCACCATTGGCCGCTTGGTTCATAGTATGCCATCTGTCCTCACCCTTTTCGCAATAGCCCTGTACGGGTTTTACTGTCGGGGGTGTATGGTATCATGTGAGAAGTCTTGATAATCTTGACTATACAGTGCGACCGAAAATTGAGGCGGTAACAACGATGCCTAATGGATTAGAACGAATCACTTTTTCCCACGATGTCATGGGTGGACAGGCGTGCATCAGAGATCTGCGCGTTCCGGTGACACTGGTCTTGAACCTGATGGCAAACGGAGCAACATTTTCTGACGTGCTTGGTGATTATGAGTATCTTGAGGAAGAAGACATCCGGCAAGCTTTGCGCTATGCCTCATGGGCAGCCAGCGATCAAATTCTAGCTCTATAAAAGTGTACAATCCCGGCTTAGCGACCTGATACCGCT